>JAFGTJ010000517.1 GCA_016934195.1 Anaerolineae bacterium
ATTCCGACCGCACTACACCCACCCGCGCCAGCGGTGTTATAATCGCTCCCGACGAGCCTGGATCGTTATCGCAGCGAGAACGGGAAACGTATGACCGACACATCACAAGACTTCATTCACCTGCACGTCCACACTGAATTCAGCCTGTTAGACGGACTCAGCCAGATCAAGCGGCTGGTGGGTCGCGCCAAAGAAACCGGCATGGACGCGCTGGCAATCACCGATCACGGCACGATGTTCGGTGTGATCGACTTTTACCGCGAGTGCAAAAAACAGGGCGTTAAGCCGATCATTGGCTGCGAAGCCTACCTGACGCACCGCGACCGCACCATGCACGACAAGGAAGCGGCGCTCGATACCAAGCCCTACCACATGCTGCTGCTGGCGCGCAATACCACCGGCTATCAGAATTTGCTCAGGATCGCGTCGGCGGCGCACCTGGACGGCTACTATTACCGCCCGCGCATCGATCACGAGTTCCTGGCGAAGCATTCCGAGGGCCTGATCGCCACCTCCGGCTGTCTGGCGGCGGAAATTCCACGCATGGTCGAGCAGGGCCGCGAACAGGAAGCGCTTGACCATATCGGCTGGTATCAGGACGTATTCGGGCCGGAGAATTTTTACCTGGAATTGCAGCACCACAACATCGACATTCTGCACGCCCTCAACCGCTGGTTAGTGACGAACCAGGGTTACGCCCAGGTCCCGCTGATCGCAACCAACGATGTGCATTACGTGCTGGACGAGGATTACGACGCCCACGATACCCTGCTGTGCATCCAGACCGGCAACATCAAATCCGAACAAAACCGGCTGCGCTTCTCCAGCAAAAGTTTCCACTTGCGCACCCAGGCCGAAATGTGGGCGCTGTTTGGCGAAGTGCCGGAATCGCTGACCAATACGCGCCGGATCGCGGATATGTGCGATGTGAACCTGGACTCGGACGGTTATCACCTGCCGGTTTTCCCGGTGCCGGACGGCTACACCGCCGAAACGTACCTGCGCTTTCTGTGCGAACAGGGCTTGCAATGGCGCTACGGCAGCCGCGCCGGTTCCCGCGAGGTCCGCGAACGGCTGGATCACGAACTGCACATCATCCACGATATGGGCTTCGATACCTATTTCCTGATCGTGTGGGACCTGTGCGAGTTCGCCCGTCACGCCGATATCTGGTGGAACGTGCGCGGGTCCGGCGCGGGCAGCGTGGCCGCCTACAGCCTGGGAATCACCAATATCGACCCGCTGCGCAACGGCTTATTGTTCGAGCGCTTCCTGAATCCGGGCCGTGTCTCGATGCCCGACATCGACCTGGACTATCCCGAAGACCGCCGCGCCGAGATGATCGAATACTGCGCGCAGAAATACGGCGAAGACAAGGTCGCCGCGATCATCACGTTCGGGACGATGGGCGCGAAAGCCGCGATCCGCGATGTGGGCCGCGCGTTCGATATGCCGCTGCCGGAAGTGGACCGCATCGCGCGCCTGATCCCGACGCTGCCCGGCAAGCCGGTCAAGTTCGATGACGCGCTCGGTGACGAACCGGGCAAAGCACTGCCCGACCTCAAAGACGCCTACGCCAATGATCCCCGCGCGCGTAAACTGATCGATACTGCGCGCCAGTTGGAGGGTATCACGCGGCACGCCAGCACCCACGCCGCCGGGGTGATCGTGGCCGACCGCCCGCTGGTGGACTACATTCCGCTGCACCGCCCCACCAAAGGCTCGCCAGACGATGCCCCGGTCAAGATGGTGACACAGTTCCCGATGGAAACCTGCGAATCCATCGGCCTGCTGAAAGTGGATTTCCTGGGCCTCTCGACGCTGACCATCATGCGGCGGGCGTGCGAACTGGTGGAACGCTATCACGGCATCCATTACGACCTGGACAACATCCCCTACCGGCCCGATCCCGACGATCCAGAGATAACGCGGCGCGTACAGGAAGCGTTCGAGATGATGGGGCGCGGCGAAACAGTGGGCGTGTTCCAGTTGGAATCGCAGGGGATGCGCCGGATGCTGACCGACATGCGCCCGCAGCGCTTCGAGCATATCGTCGCGGGGATTTCGCTCTACCGTCCCGGCCCGCTGGAATACATCCCGACCTATAACCGGCGGCTGCACGGGGATGAAGAGGTCGCATACAAACACAGTAAGTTAGAAGCTATCTTGGAAGAAACATATGGAATAATAACGTATCAAGAGCAAATTATGCAGATCGGGGCCGATCTGTTCGGCTATTCGCTGGGCGAAGCGGACCTGATGCGCCGCGCCGTCTCCAAGAAAAAAGCCGACGCTTTGCAGCAGCACCGCCAGATTTTTGTCGAGCGCGGCCCGGAACACGGCGTCGATCCCGAATCGGCTAACGCGATCTTTGACGATATCGAGTTTTTTGCGCGCTACGGCTTTAACAAATCGCATGCAGCTGATTATGCTGTATTAACCTGCCAGACCGCCTACCTGAAATGCCACTATCCCCACGAATATATGACCGCCCTCATGAGCGTCCACAGCGATGACTCGTCCAAAGTGGGGCTGTTCGCGGCGGATTGCAGCCGCATGGGGATCGCCGTGCTCCCGCCGACCGTCAATGACAGCCAACTAAATTTCAGCATCGAAGGACCCATCAACAGCCCGGACCGCGCGATCCGCTTCGGCCTCAGCGCGGTGAAAAATGTCGGCGTCGGCCCGCTGGAACACATCATCGCGCAGCGCGAGGCGGGCGGACCCTTCACCGATCTGGACGATCTCTGCCGCCGCGTCGATATGCGCATGGTCGGCAAGCGGGCGTTGGAATCGCTGATCCGCGTCGGGGCGCTGGACCGGTTCGCCAACCGCCCGACCCTGCTGGCGGCGCTGGAACGGATCGTGAGTTTTTCGGCGGACCATCACCGCGCCAAAGATGTCGG
>JAFGTJ010000518.1 GCA_016934195.1 Anaerolineae bacterium
CGAGCCGTTTCCGTTACCGTTTCCGTTGGCGTGGTCGTTCGAGCCATTACCATTGCCATGCTCGTTGCCGTTGCCGTTGCCGTTATTGTTCGAGTCGGGATCGTTACCGGGCGGCGTGTCGTCCTGTGGCAAATCGAGCAGGTCCCCCATGTGGAAGCGCTGCCACTTCTGGTCGTTTTTGTTCAGGCGGTGCTGAATCCCGTCGCGGCGGTGGATGTCGTCAAAGCCTTCCGGCTTGATGAACGAGGCCCGTCCCGCCAGCAGCGCGCCAATTCCGGCCTGTCCCGGCTCGGAGCGTTGGACGGCCTGTTGGTCCAGGCTGTCAATGGCGTGTGGATCGTAGTCCAGCGGCTCGTCGTAGGTCGTGATGTAGCCCTCGAAGTTGCGCAGAACCACTTTGCCGGGAGCCTGGCTGATCACGTACTGCGGCATGACGGGAATCTTGCCGCCGCCGCCGGGCGCGTCCACCACGTAAGTCGGGACGGCGTAGCCGCTGGTATGGCCACGCAGCCCTTCGATGATCTCGATCCCTTTGGAAACCGTTGTGCGGAAATGCCCGGCCCCTTTAACCAGATCGCACTGGTACAGGTAGTAGGGACGCACGCGGTTACGGACCAGCTTGTGAACCAGTTCGCGCTGAATATTCACGCCGTCGTTGATCCCGGCCAGCAGCACGCTCTGGTTGCCCAACGGAATACCCGCGTGGGCCAGTGTATCCAGGGCGCGGCTGAGTTCGGGCGTGATTTCCTTCGGGTGGTTGACGTGAATATTCATCCACAGTGGGTGATAGCGGCCCAACATCGCCGCGAAATCTTCCGTGATGCGTTGTGGCAAAAACACCGGCACACGGCTGCCGATGCGAATAATCTCGATATGGTCAATGGCCCGCAGACTGCTCAGGATATATTCCAGCACTTTAGGGGCCAGCGTAAGCGGATCACCGCCGCTGAGCAGCACGTCGCGCACTTGTGGCGTGCGGCGCAGATATTCAAGCTGAAGGTCAAATTCGGCGCGGCTGAAGTTTGCGCCGGGATTGCCCACAATACGGCTGCGCGTGCAGTAGCGGCAGTAACTGGCGCACTGCGTCGTCAGCAGCATTAACACGCGGTCAGGGTAGCGATGCACTAATCCCGGCACCGGACTGTGCTTATCCTCGGCCAGACTGTCTTCCATCATGCCCTCGAACGCTTGAAGCTCACGGCCTAATGGAATTACCTGGCGGCGGATCGGGCAGTGCGGATCGTGCGGGTCGATCAGGCTGGCGAAATAAGGGGTGATATCTACCCGGAATTTTTCCTCAGCCGTCAGACCTTCGATCTCTTCTGGGGTCAGCGTGATGATCTGCGCCAAATCGTCCACCGAGTTTAGCCGGTGTGAAAGCTGCCAGCGCCAATCATTCCATTGTGTGTCGGGCACATCGGCCCATATCGTGGGGCGCGGCGTCTGGTCGGGGAATGACACTGCCGCATGGGGTAAAGGTACAAATCCCGTAGAGCCAGGAGGCTCCTCGAACTCAGCCTGAGAGGATTCGCTTAGTGTCTCCATTGTACGATAGCTTTGCTCCTTTTCCATGAAAGAAGCCGATCCACCGGGATCGGCCTGATATCTACTAAAATTATCGTCCATATTGGATGGCTTGGCAATAGTATATTTTGCTGTTTTTGCCGGAGAATCAAACGCCCCTGTCGGTGAAAGCAGGGGCGTTTTGTGTTTCAGGAGATAGGCGGGGGAACTACTGCCCGCCGGTTATAGACGGCTGTTATTGCCCATCCATGATCGTCAGGTCGTCGATCCACAGGTCAGTGCCGCTGCCCGGTTGCGCGCTGCCGGGCTGTGAGATGTTCAGGACGTTGGCGACCCGGAACCGCAGCCGGATGATCTGGCCCTGGTAGGCCGAGAGGTCCAGCGTGCGCTGCATCCAGTCGGCGGTGATTCCGGCCTGCTGGTCGAGCACCAGCCACGTCGCGCCGCTGTCCAGGCTGACCTCGACGGAGAGCACTGCGTTTCCGGCCAACGCGCCTTTTTGCCAGAAGCGGAGCAGCGGGTTCTGGGCGTTGCCCAGGTAGACCAGCCCGACGAACGTGAGCGTGCCGTCCGGCTGCGTGGTCTGGTCGGCATGAGCATACCAGCTTGCGCCGCTGCGGGCGTTTGTGGTATCCAGCCGCCAGATGCCGCCATCGGGTATCCAGCCCTGCCCGCTGTCCAGGTTGTCCGTGATCGGCAGGCCGACTGGCAGCATCTCTACCGCGTGCGGAGTAGGCGTGATTGCCATCGTCGATTCCGGTGCTTGCTGCGGGTACAGGTAGCCAGTCGGGATGATGCTCTTGGCCTGGTACTGAGTGGACCACAGCAGTTTGATGATGGCGTGAGCCTTACCTTCGTAGAATTCCAGCCGGATCGGGTAGCGTTGGCCCGCTACCAGATCAACCGTGCCGGTATTCTCGGTGACATCGTGTACCGTCCAGTTGTCAACCAGCAGTTGGTTGTTAACCCACAGGCGCACCCCGTCATCAGCCAGTGTATGGAAGGTGTAGGTGCCGGTCTGCGGCGGCACGAGTTGTCCGGTCCAGCGGATCGAGAAGGTATCGGCTTCCAGCGCGGTATTCGGCGTGCCATAACCCCAGTTGAAGTCAATCGTCGGGTCTACCCGGTCGAATGCCAGGGCCGTGAAGTCCGGGTTATTGAAGTATTGGGCATACAGCCCCGTTCCATTTTCAGGCACGTTGGGCGTGCTGGTGGGCGGCGGCGGACCGTCATTGCCGGAGTCGCCTGCATCTGGTCCGGCCAACAAGTTCTGATTGACTTCGGCGGCGGTCAGCGCGCGGTCGTAAACGGCAACCAGGTAATAATCGCCAAACCAGGGACGATCACCCGTCATCTCATTGGCGAGTGCTAACCGGTAATATGCATCCCAGTTTGACAGGTTGCCATCAACGATGCCGACCGTATTTTCCACACCGTCCACGTATAGGATGGCAGTCCCGGCAGCGTCGCGAGTATAAACAACGTGAACGAGACGCGGTTCCAGTGCCCCTTGCAGCGCAACCAAAGCGGGCTTGCCGTTCTGCGTGCGGGTCGTCGTGCGCAGCCGCACCTCGAAGAAACTCACGGATTGAGTTCCGAACAGTTCCTGACCCAGTGTGAAGTCCCGCCAGTACGGATCGCGCGAGAGCGTGACAATGCGGGCTGGACCGGTCTGGGACATGCTGGCCGGTGCGATCCAGGCTTCGATGGTCAGGGCATTGGTGTTGCGCGCGCTGTTCACAATTTTGGTAGCCGGAACGACCGACGTGATCAGCGTGTTGCCCCGCACCGTCAGCCTGCCCGGTGTCCACCTTACGGCGCTTGTGTTCGAGATGGTCAGGTTCAACGGAGTCCCGACACCGGAGACGTCATGCACCGTCGCGCCGCTGCCTTCGTTGAAGGTATACAGGACCTGTATCCCTTGCGTGACGCGCCCGTTGCTGCCCGACTCGAGAGTGGCGGTGGGGAGCGGTGTTTGGGTCGGCGGCGGCGTATTCGTCGGGATACTGGTCGGAATAGCGGTCCGCTGGAAGTCGATAGGCGGCGTATTGGTTGGCAGCGGCGTATTCGTTGGTGTATTTGTCGGCGTCAACGTGGACGCATCGGGCGGCAGGTCAGTCGGTGTATGGCTCGCCGTATGCGTTGGTGTATTCGTCGGAGCGGGTGGCGGGGGCGGCGGGTTATCGTTTTCCGGCCCTGCTGCAAAATTCTGGTTGATCTCGTTCCGGCTCAGTGCCCGGTTATAGATTGCCACCAGATAGTAATCTCCCAACCAGACGCGGTTGCCACCAAACTCATTCGCCAGTGCCAGCCGGTACTCCGCATCCCAGTTGCTCAGATTGCCATCAACAGTCCCGATTACGGTGAGCACCCCATCGACATACAACCGGGCGGTGCCGCTTGCATCGCGTGTATAGACGACGTGAGAAAGTGTTGTGTCCAGCGACCCGGCAGGTGATACCAGCGCGGGTTTGCCGTTGGTGGTATGAGTGGACGTGCGCAGCCGCGCTTCGTAGAAATCAGCCGCGCCGGTATCGGCTGCCTGCCCCAGCGTGAAGTTACGCAGGTAGGGGTCCTCCGACAGCGTGACAATCCGGGCGGGACCGTCCTGGGTTGTATTCGCGGGCTTGATCCAGGCTTCAATCGTGATCTCATCCGTTTCACGGCAAGCGCTGACGATCTTGTTGGCTGACGTGGATGACGCGATGATGGTGGGATTGGTCACGGTTAGCCCTTGTGACGTCCAGCGGACACCCGACGGATTGCTGATCGCCAGGTTTAGCGGCGCGCCTACGCCGGAGACATCCCGCACAATTGACCCGCTGCCCTCGTCAAACGTGTAGAGCGCTTGCAAGTTGAGCGTGACACGCCCCTCGCCCGGTTCCTCTGTTGGTGGGGGCGGCACGTTGGTATTGGTGGCCGTAGGCGGCAGCACCGGGGTATTGGTGGCCGTAGGCGGCACGCCGGTATTGGCCGGAGTAGGCGTATTCTGCGGGGGTGGGGGGGTGTTGGTGTCGGATAACACGAACAGCATATAAGCCGGGATGTAGATCATTTTGGGACTGCTGGGTGTGTCAATTTCCTCGTAGGCTTGCTCGTTGAAGTTAACGAACCAGTTCGAGTTATCCCAATAGGCCAACCCCGGCACACTGGAAATCGTGTATTTGCTGATGATATTCGTCCCGCTACCACACACATCTCCGGATACATTGGACATGCCGAATTTCAGGACTTTGTAGCGGAAGGTGTTGGTATAATGCCGCATGTAGTCATCGCTGGCGAACTGGCGGAAGCCTTCAAGTGCCATATCCTGAAACGCGCTGACTGTGATAACGCCGTACACCGTCGGCTGGCATCCCCATGCTGGCATCCCCATACCCGGTACCCGGTGATCCCAGGTGAAGCCCGGTCCGCTGGGGGAATTAAACACGTTCATCATGCTATCAAGCACGTCGGCGCGGTGGATGGCCTCATCGAGATACCATTGTTTGCCCGTTAACTGATACATGTAGTATTCAGTGCGCATAAACTGCGCATACGGATGAGCCAGGGATTTATCAATCCCGCCGCGCGCGGCCCATTTCGGGAAAAACTGGTTGTCCAGGTAGTTCTGCCAGAAATCGGCGTGCGTGCGGTAGCGCGAATTGAACTGTCCATTTACGCGCAAAGCGTAAGCGGCGGCGGCAACCGTCGAATGCGCCAGCATCTCATCCATCTCATGCGTGTCTTTGCCGTAGTAAATGGAGTCTGTTTCATACAGCCAACGCCAGTTCAAGTACCCGTCGTTGTTGTAGTCTCGCAATTCCCGGCGCGCGATTTCCATCAGACGGTCGATTTCGTCCAGGAAACGCAAATCGCCGGTTACGCGCAGCGCGGTCATCAAGGCGGTGATGTGTGGGTTAAGCCCGCGCCCGATCCGGTACAAACACCCACTGGCTGCCGACTCGTCAGGATTGGGATAGACACGCCCGTTGGTGAGGACGGTCCACAGCCGGTCATACCAGACGCGCATCTCAGCCGATAAGGTATTGGGATCAAAGTTCGGATCACCAACCAGCGAATACCGGGCAACTGACAGCGTGTTGGGGGCGGCGCTGCCGGTTGACGGATTTTCCAGGGATGTGAACACAAGGACAACGAACACAGCAACAATTAAAGCCACATGCCGCATTCGTCGAGATAGAGTTAAGCTCTTGTGAGTATTCATGGTTAGCTGTCCAACCTCCCAGACCTTCGCGCGAACGGCGCTTCTTACATCGTGCTCCCCTTACTGGGGTTAGTATATATTTTTTTGTGGGTTATAATTGTGTTTCAAAGACGAAATTCATGAAAAATTCATGTTTCCTCAAATATTCTATCTGATTCGTTAGTTTCGTAAAATAGGACCTTCGGGTCACATACATCAGTACTATTAGCTTGTGAAGCTATTAATATCCCGGTGATATACGGCACTGTGCGTTTGCACGGAGCTATATGGAACACTGTGGATTGGTATTACAGTGAGTTGGAATCAAAAAAGCAGCGGCGAAAAGCCCCTGCTTCGTTGCGGTACCAATATAAGACGGGGGTTTACTGCACGGTGCTGATGATGCTGTGGCGCGTAATGCCGCTTAGCAATCCGCTTTTGCCCTCCATCCGGCTGCTGACCGTGATCCCATTGGCCCCAATGGTGTAGCCGTAGATGGCGGTATCGTGGGCCGATGATCGCATTTTAAGCACCACAATGGCCCGTTGGATCGCACTGTCAATTTCCAGGTAGCGCAGCATGAGCATGGTGTCCACGATAAACGACAGGCGGCCTTTCTCGCGGTTGGTGTAATCGGTGCGCATTTCTTCCCCCAGGTACAGTGCCGTGATCGCTTCGCGGCGAAACGCGCTGATAATCTGGTGGTAGGTGCGGCGCAGTTCGTGATCGCCGCTGATGCTCTGAGTGAAGTGAGTCAGACTATCCACCACTGCGCGCCGGGTATCGGCCTGCTGGATCATGTGCAGGATGCTGCTTTCGGGTTGGTTGAGACTGTGCAGCAGCACCTGCGGCGAAGTAAACATTAATTTCAATTTGCCCTGTTCTTCCAGCGCCGCCAAATCCCACCCCACGCTGGCGGCGTCACGATAGAGGGACTGGGGAAATTCTTCAAACGAAATGAACAGGCCCGTTTCGCCGCGCCGCACGCCTTCGATCAGGTATTGCAGGCCGAAGGTGGTTTTGCCGGTGCCTGGAGCACCGCGCAGCAAAACCGCCGACCGGGGGATAAAGCCCCCGCCCAACATTTTATCCAGGCCGGGGATTCCACTGGTCACGCGCTCAGTGTTGGGAATAGTGGTGTTGGGCATCGCATACCCCCTGAAATTCCGGTAATTTTAATACGGGTGATTTTGAATAAACTCTACTACCGCTACATTGCTCTGGCAAGTATTGCCGGTATCCACGTAAATCAACTCGGACACCGGGCCGCCGGTTGGCTCGGATACCCGCAGTGTATAGGTCGCGGTGCGCGGCGCGGCTCCCAGGTTGAACTCGAAACCTCCCGCGCCCCATTGGGTTGCCGATCCCGAAAACTGGATGTTGCGGAAGTTGTCGCCGTTGATCTCGATGGTCAGGCCCGGCAGTGGTACCCCGTCCAGCCCGATCACGCGCCCCGCGATGCTCAGCCATTGACAGCCCTCGTCCCCGGCGTGGGGTTGGTACTGCACCACTGAGGCCGTGAATGGAAACGGTGAGCGCGTGGGAACCTGATAGGGAGTTGCAGCACCAGCAGGATCACCGGAAATAGCACCGCCGCTGCCATCATCCAGCGGGACGGCGGGCGTCAGGGTCGGCTCGGCTGGCGGGGCAGGCGGAACCGGCGAAGCCGGATCGGACACACCGGCCAGAACGCCGGTTGGTGTGATGGTGGGCAGCGGCGTATAGGTCGCGGTGGCGGTTGGTGTGGGTGTCGTGGTCGCTGTGTTGGTGGGAGTCACGGTCGGCGTGAGGGTGAGCGTTGGGGTAGATGTCACGGTCGGCGACGGCGTGAGCGTGGGCAGTTGCAAAGCCGGGGCAATGGTCGGCGGCGGGAACGGGTTCAGGGCGGTGTTGGGATCGTTGACGATCAACACCACCCAACCCGCGA
>JAFGTJ010000519.1 GCA_016934195.1 Anaerolineae bacterium
ACTTCACGCGCGGCACACGCGGCAGGATCGTACACACCACCGCGTAATTGTTGGTATCCAGCCATTCGGCCACATCATCGACCGTGATCGCGCGCTGGCCCTGTGCGCCGATCAGGACTACCTCGTCGCCGGTTTGCACACCGTCGATATTGGTCACGTCTACCGCCGTCAGGTTCATGCTGACCGGCCCGACCAGCGGCGCAAATTCGCCCCGGATCAGCACGCGCCGCCAGCGTTTGGGCGCGCGCCGGAATCCGTCCGCGTAGCCGACCGGGATCAGGGCGATCTGCTGCAAGGCGTGGGTATGGTAAGCGTTGCCATAACCGACTACGCTGCCCGCCGGGAGCCGCTTGATACACACGACGCGCGTTTTCCACGACAGCGCGGGTTTAAAATCCGCCGGGACCGGGGCCAGCGGGCCGGGATGTAGGCCGTAAAGAGCGATCCCGGCGCGCACCATGTTAAAGCGCGCGTCTTCGAGATGGATCGCGGCGGCGGAGTTGGCGGCGTGAATGTATTTGAAGCGGAGTCCAGCCGCCAGCAGCGGATTGACCACGCCCTCAAACGTCTCGATCTGCTGGCGGGTGTAGTCGTGATCTCCGTCCGCTGTTGAGAAATGGGTGTATATCCCCTCGATTTCCAGGTGTTCCAGGTTGCGCAGGCTGCGGAAAAAGTGCGTGGCCTCGTCCGGCAGCAGGCCCAGATGCCCCATGCCGGAATCGATCAGGACGTGGGCGCGGATCGTGCCGCCCACTTCGCGGGCCGTGCGGTCGAACAGGCGCGCCGATTCCACGTCGAAGAATGTCACCGTCAGATCGTGGCGCAGCGCCAGCCGCGCCCCCCAGGGCGGCATATACCCCATCACCAGGACCGGCGCGGCGATCCCGGCTTCGCGCAGTTCCAGCGCTTCGGCCAGTGTCCCGACGCCCAGGAAGCCCGCGCCGTTGTTGAGCGCCGTCGTGCTGACCGGGACTGCGCCGTGCCCGTAGGCGTCGGCCTGGACCACCGCCAGCAGCGTCACATCCGGCCCGATGATGGCTTTCAACCGCCGCACGTTGTAGGCAATGGCTTCCATGTCGATGTGAATGCCGCTCAGGTGGGGCGATCCTTCCAGCACGTCCGGTTCGCCGTTGTTGTCAGTCTGCCGCGCCAGGAGTTTGCCCGCTTCCTCGTCGGCCAACAGGTGGCGCACCACGCGCTCCATGCGCGCCGAGGGGCCACCCTGGATCAGCACCAGGTCGTCGGGACCCAGTCCGGCGCGGATCGCGTTGGCGGCGTCCTCGGCGCTGAAGGTGACGTGAACCCGGTCGCGCGCCAGGCCGCTTTCCAACGCCACGCGCCCGGCTTCGGCGGCGAGATCACCTTTGGTCACGAAGACGTCCGCTGCTTTGGCCGCTTGCTGCCCGGCCTGGATATGGGCCAGCGACGAATAGGTGCCCAGGTGATCCATATCTCCGAACGCGAAGATCGCGCGGCTTTCGTCACCGCGCACGGAGTCCAGCCAGCGCAGCGCGGCCCGCGTGCTTTCCGGGATGGCGCAGACGGTATCGTCAATGATCAGGCTGCCGCCCGGCCCGGCGAGCGGGCGCATCCGGCCCGGCAGCGGCTCGATCCGCGTGAGCGCCTGGAGTCCTTCCTCCAGCGGAATGTCGAAGCTCAGGCCGACCGCCAGCGCCGCCAGCACCCCGTATAACTGGTGCGCGCCCAACAGCGGCACCCACCGGCCCGCGTAACGCGCCTGCCGGTGCCGCAGATCGAAGCCGGTTTTGTAGCGGTCCATCAGGATGTTATAGGCCAGCAGGTCCGAGCCAAATGCCGGTTCGTTGATGTCCAGCCCGACCGTGATCACCGAGGCCGGGATGCTGGCCGCCAATCCACGCGCCAGCGAATCGTCAAAATTCAGCACCGCCACGCCTTCGGGCGGCAGGCGGCGGACCAGTTCGCTCTTTTCTTCGGCGATGGCTTCCAGCGAGGCAAAACGGTCGGTGTGGGCATGGCTGATGGCCGTGACCACGCCGACCAGCGGCTTGACGGCTTCGACCATCGTGATCATTTCGCCGGGTTGGTTGACGCCCAGTTCCAGCACGGCGAAGCGGTGATCCTTCGCCAGCCGTCCGAGCGCCAGCGGCAGCCCGAACCGGCCTTCCAATTGGCCGGGTTGGGTATAGGCTTTGTGCCGCGCGCCGAGCACCTGGGCAATCGCCGCCGCCGTGATCGATTTGCCCACACTGCCGGTAACGGCGATCACGGTGGTGCCGAATTTGCGCAGAATGAGCCGGGTCCAACTCATCAGCGCGTCCTCGACGCTGCGCATTACGATCACGGTCAGGCCGTCGGTGTCAAAGGTCGGCGGGTAGGTACACATAATGCCCGTGACTCCGCCCCGGATCGCGTCCAGCATGAAGTGATGCCCGTCGCCCCGGTCGGTTTTCATGGCGACAAACAGTTCGCCCGCCTTCGCCTGCCGCGCGTCAAAGCAAAAATCCGCGAAAATCTGCGCGGCGGGTTCCCCGAACAACTGACCGTCGGCGGCTTCCAGGATATCGTAGAGGTTGATCATAAGCGCTTATACCCGGTACAAAACGGTTGGTTTGTTTAAGTGTAGGAGCGAGTATCTAAATCCGCCAGTCGGGAACCGTTCCGGTGGGCATTTCGGGTATTGGAGCAGAAAAAATGCACCACAGAGGCACAGAGGACACGGAGTTTCTTTTTTGAAGAGAAAAAGCCGGAGAAAAAGGTTTTTTTCTCTGTGTTCTCCGTATCTCTGTGGTAAAAAAATCCTGCCCCCAAATCCGAATGCGCCCGCCGATCCACCCTATCGGGATTAAAGTACCATTAATTTTGTGTACAAAAAGAGATAAGATGATATAATAAGCTCAACTCTTTGATCCT
>JAFGTJ010000520.1 GCA_016934195.1 Anaerolineae bacterium
GATGTGTGCGTGAAAACGGCCTCACCCCCTAATATCCCCGCGTATGCTGCGCATACGACCTCCAGCAGAGCTAGAGGGAGGGACTTGCCGAGGTGAACACTGCCACATCTCCCCCTCTCCATTTTGAAAATGGAGACGCAACCGCAGGTTGCGTCGGGGCCGGTGGGTGAGGCCGTTTGTTACGCACGCGCCACAAATCAGCAATAGGTTGTTTGTGGACCCGTTGCGAAAAGGTTGCGATCTGCCGGGCAGGTAAGGGTATAATCCGCTTGTTGGAAGGAGCGAGTATGATCCTGATTACGGGTGCAACGGGGTTGGTGGGACGGAGTCTGGTGCCGCATCTGGTAGCGAGTGGCTGGCCGGTGCGTATTTTGGTGCCGCCGCGACGTGGGGGACGTCCGCCGCGCGTGCCCTGGCGCGAAGGCGTGGAAATCGTGGTGGGAGATCTGGACGACGCGCCCGCGCTGCACCAGGCGATGCAGGGTGTTCATACCGTGTTTCACCTCGCCAGCGCGCAGTGGTGGGGCCGTCCGCGTGACCTGGACCGGATCGATATTCAGGGAACGCGGGCCGTGATCGCGGCGGCGCGCGCGGCGCGAATCGGGCGGCTGTATTACCTCAGCCATTTGGGGGCCGAGCCGTCGTCGGCGTTTGCGCTGCTGCGTCTCAAGGGGCAGGCGGAAGGACTGGTCCGCAGCAGCGGGTTGGCCTATACGATTCTGCGCTGCGGGGTGATCTTCGGGCCGGAAGACCGTTTTGTGAACAGCATCGCCATGCTGCTGCGCACCAACCCGTTTGTGTTTTTCCAACCGGGCAGCGGCGAGAGTTTGCTGCACCCGCTGTACGTGCTGGATTTGGTGCGGGCGCTCGAAAACAGCCTGGAACGGATCGATCTCGTAGACGCCACCATCGAGATCGGCGGGGCGGAATACCTGACATATAACGAACTGATCCGTACCGTGATGCGGGTATCGGGCGCGAAACGGATGATTGTCCCGCTGCCGCCGTATGTGCTGCGCTGGATGACCAACGGCGTGAACCGGGTGGTGTTCCGCTGGCCGATGACGCCGCAGTGGTTCGACATTCTGGCAAGCAACCGCACTACCAAGCTCGGCAACCTGTTTGATTACTGCGGGGTGCGCCCGGTCCGTTTTGAGGACACGCTGCTGACGTATATGCCGCAGCGCCGGTATATGGCGGAAATGCTGCGGTTTTTGTGGTTCCGGTAAGTAGGCGGCAATTCATGAATTGCTCCTACGAAACGCAACAGGTGGGGGAAAAATAATTATGACAACCCAACGGAAACCCGCCGTCCGGCCCGAACACGGCTCGATGATTGCCACTATCCAGCAGTTGAGCGAACTGGCCGATATCCCCGGCCTGGACGACGTGGAAGTCCGCACCCGGCACGCGCGCGGCGACGGCAACGAGATCGTGACGCGCACCAGCCGGTCATTGGGCGATATCCTGCGGCAGAACGTGTTCACGCTGATCAACGTGGTGCTGTTCGGCCTGGGGACCGTGATGGTGATCATCGGGCGGGCCGATGAAGCGGTGATCAGCGTCAGCCTGATTTTTATGAACGTGGTGGTCGGCATTTTTCAGGAAATTCGTGCCAAGCGCAAACTGGACCACATCGCGCTGCTGACCCGGCCCAGAATCACCGTGCGGCGCGAGGGTGAAGACCGCCAGATCGACCCGGCGGAACTGGTGCGCGGCGATATTGTGCTGGTGCAGCCCGGTGATCAGATCGTGGTAGACGGGATCGTGGTGGGCGACGGTGTCTTCGAGGTGGACGAGTCCCTGCTGACGGGCGAAACCGACCCGATCCTGAAAGACCGGGGCGACAGCGTGTTGTCCGGCAGTTTCGTATTAACCGGCGCGGGGATGTTCGTGGCGCGGCGCGTGGGGGCCAGGAGTTTCGCTAACAAGCTCGCCGCCGATGCCCGCGAGTTCCGCAGCGTGCGAACGCCGCTCCAGCGCGACGTGAATTTCGTGATCCGGCTGTTGATGCTGATCGCGGTGTTTTACGGCCTGCTGTTGGGCATTTCGGCCACGATCTCGGACCTTCCGCTGATGCGCGGCGTGCAGTTTGCCACCGTGATCGCGGGACTGGTGCCGAACGGGTTGTTCTTCATGGTGATCGTGGCCTATGCGCTGGGTGCGCTGCGGATTACCAGTCGCGGTGCGTTGATCCAGCAGGCGAACTCGGTCGAGTCGTTGAGCAACGTCAATGTGCTGTGCATGGACAAAACCGGCACCCTGACCGCCAACCAGATTAAATTTCACGACGTCTACCCCATCGACTGCGGCGCGGACGAATTGACCCAGATGTTGGGCGATTTCGCGGCCAGTGCGTCCGTGACCAACAAAACCGGCGAAGCCCTGATCGCCGCGTTGGACGGCACATCGCGCCGGGTGCTGGACGAAGTGCCGTTTTCGTCGGCGCGCAAATGGAGCGCGCTGGCGTTCCATACCCCGGCCATGCAGGGCGTGTACGTGTTGGGCGCGCTGGAAATGCTGCGCTCCTACCTGCCGGACGATATGGACGAGGCGGTCATCACGGGGCAGGCACGGGCGTGGTCGGATCAAGGACTGCGCGTGCTGCTGTTCGCCTATAACCCTCACGGAACAAGCCTGCACGATGATGACGGTGATCCAGCGCTGCCGCCGCTGGTGCCGCTGGGCCTGATCGCGTTCAGCGACGTGCTGCGCGAGGAAGCGAAGGAGACACTGGCCGGGTTCGTAAAAGCCGGTGTGCGGCTCAAGGTGATTTCCGGCGACAACCCGGATACGGTGACGGCGCTGGCGAAACAGGCCGGGCTGCCCGGTGATCTCAAGGCCGTGTCGGGGCCGGACCTGGAAGAGATATGCGATTCGGACTTCGCGCAGATCGCGGAGGAAGCGACGATCTTCGGACGCATTACGCCGCGCCAGAAAGAGCGATTGGTAGACGTGCTGCGTGACAAGGGTTGCTACGTTGCCATGATCGGGGACGGCGTGAATGACGTGTTATCGCTGAAAAAAGCCAACCTGGGAATCGCCATGCAAAGCGGCAGCGCGGCGGCGCGCAGTGTAGCCGATATGGTGCTGTTGGGCGATTCGTTCGCGGCGCTGCCGCCCGCGTTTCTGGAAGGCCAGCGGATTACAGGCGGAATGCGCGACATCCTGCGGCTGTACCTGGCGCGGGCGGTGCAGGTGGTGCTGCTGATCATGGCAACGTCGCTGGTGGGGGTGGGATTCCCATTTTTGCCCAA
>JAFGTJ010000521.1 GCA_016934195.1 Anaerolineae bacterium
GAATACCGCGAAGGGATTTTCCAGGTGCGGATCGATCCGCGCCATCTGAACAACACCGATCCGGCTGATTTCGGGTTAGAGGGCGAATGGCTGGCGAATGCTGAGGTGCGCGCCTTTGTCTTCGAGACGGCGGACGGGTGGGGCGTCGAAGCAGCGGTGGCGTGGAGTCCATATGACTACGTGCCGCATAACGGCGCGGTAATCGGCTTCAATACATCGCTGAACGGCGCGACTCAGCCGGACGGCGGGCGGGACGTGAAATTAATCTGGTCGCTGTGGGATACCGCCGACCGCGCCTGGCTCGATCCGTCGGTGTTGGGAATCGGGGTATTTAAGGATGATTTTCGTTAGCTCACTTCCCTGAATCTACGGCTGTGTCTCTGGCAGCGCGGCGGCGCGAGTCAAGATTGCCCACTCGTCCAACGTGAGCGTTTCGGCGCGGCGGCGCGGATCGATTCCCGCCCCAGTCAGCAGCGCATCGGTCTGATCTTTGGGGATGGATAACCCGGCGCTGATCGCGTTGCGCAGTTGCTTGCGTTTCTGCCCGAATCCGGCCCGCACCACGCGGAAAAATTGCCGCTCGTCCGGCACATCGACCGGCGGAGTGGGATACACGTCGATCCGCATCACCGCCGACTCCACGTCCGGGCGCGGCCAGAACGCCCCCGCATTCAGGTGTGTGACGATCTGTGGCTGGCCGTAAAATTGCACGCTGACCGCCAGCAAGCTCATATCGTCCGGTTCCGCTACGATGCGTTCGGCCACTTCGCGCTGGACGGTGATCACCAGCCGGACCGGGCGCGGCACACTTTCCAGCACATGCCGCAGGATTGCGCTGGTGATGTAGTATGGCAGGTTGGCAACCACATAGTACGGCTCCGTGCCGACGAAATCCGTAACAGGGCATTTTAGAATATCGGCGTGGACAATCTGCACTGCCGGAATCGCCGCAAACTCGCTTTCCAGCAGCGGAATCAGCCGGTCATCGATTTCCACCGCGATCACGCGGGCGGCATGGCGGGCCAGCACATGCGTCAGGTTGCCTGTGCCGGGACCGATCTCCAAAACGGTCGCATCCGGCGGCAGGTCCGCGCTCTCGGCGATTTTTTCCAGGGCGTTGGGATCGTGTAAAAAATTCTGGCCCAGGCTCTTTTTAGGCGTGATGGCGTGCTGTGTCAGGCGCTGGCGGTCGTTCATGGTGATGGTGTCTCCTTCGTTGGACCGGTCGCGATCAGGCGCGGCGTGGACGGCTCCACCACCCATTCCTGCTGCACGGTGCGGCTGACTTCCTGGCCGTCTTCGTAACGCACATAAATTTGTTGGGCGCGCTTACCGTCCGTGCCGGGCTGGATCACGCGCTCCTCGTCCAGCGCCAGCGCCGGATCGGGCTGGTAAATGGTGTCGAACGGGATCACCTGTTCCTCGGTAACGACTTTCCCGGTGACGCGCACCAGCCGGATCACCATCTCCGGCTTGAGGGATGTTTCCAGCGGTGGAATAGTAAAATCCGCGCCAAGCGGAGCCAGTCCGATAAAGGCCAGCGCGTCCCCGACCGTCGGGCCGAGCGCGCGCGTTTCGAGCCGCCGTCCATCGGCGATCACGCTCACCGGGACCGAGCGTTCGATCTCGACCGTCAGTCTGTCCTGTATAAGCGTGCTGAGGCCGGGCGTCACGCGGTCGGCGCGGTACAGTTCGATCCCCGCCGCATCAAACGCGCGGCCCACGTCCGCCTCGGTGGTATGAATCACGACCATCTGGCCCGCGTCGATTAAGCGGATCGCGGCACTGTGTATCACGCAGATATGAGTGGGAGTTGCATTAAACCGCCGCTGTTCAAGTTCACCCGGCGCGAAGGACTGGCCGTCCACCTGGATTACATCATACAGGCCCACCGGAATCGCCCGTTCGGCCAGCACGTCCAGGGGGTGAACGGATTGTGTCCGCACACGCTGCGCAGAATCGCCCACTTGCAGCGCCACTACCACCGCTTTACGCACCGTGATCGTTTCGCCGCCGGATAGTTGGGTATCCAGGGCAGGCAGTACCACGTCTTCCGGGTCGATCAGGATATTGGATTCATCCAATACCGCCCGCACAGTCCCGGCGCGGGTATATATCTGCCGTACCACGCCATCCACGTCCAACGTAACGCTGATCCGTGTAGCGCGATATACCAGCAGCGCCGACGCGCCTACCACTGCCGCTGCAATCACCAGGCCGAACGTCCACTTTCGCCGCCTACCCACATCGCTTCCCCTATGCTATCCGACGGAAAAAAAAGGGCGGGGATTGTAAGCAGGTTGCTCGGGCCAGGCGCTCCTGCGGCACCCAGGGGTAAGCCCTTAGTGCTGCTGCCTTCCGGCCCTGACACGGTTCGGACGCCCTGCCGCGCAGGACCCAGACCGAGCAACTTGCCAGCAATCCACCGCCACTACCATACGGTCAGATCATAGTGAAGGAAATCTTAACCGATCCACTGGGGGTTGTCAACGGTCGCAGGACGTTCTGACCAGCCCTATCAGAACGCCCCGACAATTCTCACGATTAATCTGGATTCGCATCTGCGATGATCGTTTTATCAAACACGGACAAACTATAACCGTCCGCCGAATGGCTGCACCGCGCGCGCAGTGATGGCGGCGTAAGTCTGGTCGGCAGCATAGGGACGGAACGGCACTACCACGTCGGCCAGTTCCGCGCCCACGATCTCGATCTCATTCAGCTTGTGCGTACCCAAACCGAGCGCGTGCGCGAGCTGCAGGTGATTCAGGCAAAAGTGAAACGGCGCTTCGGCAAATGAGGCTGCTTCGGGGTTGAAGCCCATCACCGCCGCCGCTACCGCGTCGGTGGCAACCATATCTTTGCCCGCCACCAGCACATTCGCGATCTTGGGCGTCCAGCCATCATTCCAGGGACCCTCACCACCCTCGGATGTCATCACGCCGTCGATCAGGGAAAAATCAATCGGGCGCGCCCGCACCAGATCGATGATCACGCAGGGGATGCGAATATGCGCCTGATAACCCGGTCCATGCAAGGCAGATCGATTGGTATCATTGTCATCCAGGCGGTAAAACTGCATCGGGACCAGCCCCACCAGATTTTTCATCGAGAGCGTGATCCCGGCGGTGGCGTGGCATTTGAGTTTCGCTACCGACATGAACACGTCCACGTCATGCAGCAGCGGATTCATGGTCATGGTTTCGTACCGCAGCCAGTCCGGGCCAATGCGTTTTTCGCGGAAATCATCAAACGGATCGGGCTGGTTGAGGTCGATCAGTGTGACACCCAGGTCGTCGGCAATGTCCTGGTTGCCCCATACCTGCCAGCTTGCCTGATCGTAGACCGCTTCGACCAGGAACACTTCCCCAGCCCCGGCATCGAGCACCGCTTCGACCAGCGCCCGCGTAACTGCCGGGTGCGTGATATAGCTCTCGGTGCATGGCACACCGAGCATACCTTCAGCCCAGGAACCACCGGTCAGGTTGGTTTTGATCGCCACGCGGTCGCCGGATTTCACCACGTCACCTAACCCGCCCAACTGGTCGATCATGTCGAATACCCGGCGGCGGATCAGAGCGCGGTTGTAACTGTTGGCCTGGGCAATGGCAACGGTCGGACGGTTGGCCGCTGGGACTACCGCCGGACGGGGATTGTCCAGCGCATGGACGACTCGTTCCGGCAGTTGGGGCGGACCGACCAGCAATCCGCCCGCCGTGATCCCGGCAGTGAGCAGCAGATGACGGCGGGTGAAACGAGCCGGGTGTTTGGCGTGATGGTGATGGGACATGGCGATATACCGTCCTCGCTAATAGGTGACAATGGATTAAGTATACCGCAGATACCCGGTATTCCGCGCCCAACGTTATCCTGACGCAGGCCCGTTAATCGTTAATCCGCCGCCGCCGGATCGCGGCACGGTGGAATCGCCGGGAAAGAACCGCCGTCCCAACCACAGCGCCACGTAGACCAACCCGATCAGCACCGGCACCTCAATCAACGGACCAACGACCGTCGCTAACGCTTCGCCGGAC
Source organism: Anaerolineae bacterium (assembly GCA_016934195.1). Lineage (GTDB taxonomy): Bacteria > Chloroflexota > Anaerolineae > Aggregatilineales > Aggregatilineaceae > JAFGTJ01. Next base: position 4,035 of record JAFGTJ010000521.1, read on the forward strand.
GTGATCCCAAACGCACCGACGGCCACCGCAATTGCCAGTTCAAAATTGTTGCTGGCTGCCGTAAACGATAGGGTGGCCGATTCGTCGTAATGGAACCCCATCCGGCGCGAAAGCCAAAAACTCAGCGCAAACATCAACGCAAAGTAGATCAGCAGTGGGATCGCAATCCGCAGCACGTCTACCGGGTTATCAACGATTTTTTCGCCCTGCATACTGAACATCACCACAATGGTGAACAGCAGGCCAATGATCGCGGTACGGCCCAGGCGCGGCGCGAATTCGCCGTCGTACCACTCACGCCCCCGGCGGTTGATCAACACGAAGCGCGTGATAATGCCCGCCGCCAGCGGAATACCCAGGAAAATCAACACGCTTTTGGCAATGTCCCCCATTGTTACGCCGACTTCGGCAGTATCCGCGCCGAACAGGTCCGGCACCACTGTCAGGTAAAAATAGGCCAATGGGCTGTACATAATGATCTGGAAGACTGAGTTCAACGCGACCAGTACCGCGCAGTCCTCATTATTGCCACCCGCCAGCAAGTTCCAGATCAGCACCATAGCGATGCAGCGCGCCAGTCCGACTATGATCAGGCCGGTGCGGTATTCGGGGTAGTCGGACAGGAACAGCCACGCCAGACCGAACATCAGCGCCGGGCCAATGATCCAGTTCTGTAAAATTGAGACTCCGAACAGCCGCCACTGGCCGCGCATTTTGCCAAGTTCTTCGTATTTCACTTTTGCCAGGACCGGGTACATCATCCACAGCAGGCCCACCGCAATCGGGAATGAGACGGTATCAATTTGCAACGAGTCAAACGTATCTTGAATATCTGGAAAAATCGCGCCGAGTGTCACCCCGGCGACCATTGCCAGGACGATCCACAGCGGCAAAAAACGATCCAGCAGCGAAAGCCGTTGAAAAATGGTATTTGTTTGGGTGTGTGTGGTCATAGACTCCTCAACTTGGCAGAATAGCGATTAATTGGGCGCGCCGGTCGGCGCATTCAGGTTCCAGCAGGACCGGGCACTGGCCGGGCGTGACCTGTTGGGCAATCAGTTTCAAAGCGAAGTTAAAACAGGTTGGTTCCCCGCACTGCTTGCAGTTGGTCTGCGGCAGCAGGCCGTACACCTGCATCGGCGGCGGGCGGCGGTGCGCGCTGTGATCGGGCGTGATGGCGGCGCGGCGATCCCATGTATCATTGACAAGCGCGACCAATTCTCCGGTGATACGTTCTGCTTCGGCGCGGTCTACCAGATTACCCACCGCGATCTCGTCCCGGTTGAAAACAATGAAGTAGCTGTCTTTTTCCCAACTCAGCGCCGGGGCCGCCGGGTTGTATTTGGAACCATCCAGCATGGCATGTAAGTAAGGCAGCACGTCGCTAAGATCGGCTTCCAGGCGGGCAATCGCGCTAAACCGCGTGCTACCGGGTGAGCACGGCGGTGTGAATACGTCCAGGTCGTAGTGTTCGATCAACATGGAGGCGCTCCTATCTAAAAAGTCGCTAACGCCACGCCGAACAGGTACCCGGCCATCGTGCTAAAAACTGTCACCAGCCCGACATACACGGCGGTTTTCTTCCGCCCCATGATCCTGCCTGTCACCAGGATGCTCTGTAGGCTCAACTCCGGGTCGGCCAGCAGGTAGGCCAGCAGCGGCCCTCGGTGCATTCCCAGGTCCAGAAACGCACCCGCGATGGGCACTTCCACCAGCGTCGGGAAGTACATAAATACGCCGAATATCACACCGATCAGGTTGGCGAAAATCGTATTGCGCCCGGCCAACTGCCTGACCCATTCCTCCGGTGTGATCTCGCGGAACATTCCGGCGAAAAACACGCCCACGATCAGCAGCGGGAAAATCTGCCGGACAAAGCGCCACGTTTCCCATAACCAGGGGGCGAGTTCGTCGCGTTCCAGGTGCCGGGCCGTGACGTAGGCCAGCGATCCGAGCAGGATCACCTCCGCGAAAAAGCGCCCGGTGAAATTGATTATCAGGCTGCCGGATTCGGTGGTCGGCGCGGCCAGCAGCAGCGTGATCGCCACCAACCCCAATGTGCTCCACGTCCAGCGGTTGAAACTGACCAAGACATTGCTCATCCCGCGCCACGCGACCGGCGCGATCACCAGCAGCAGCCCGATCAACAGTGCGCCCTGCACCGTCAGGTTCAGGTCCTCAAGTGCGTGTTCCAACCCGTCCGA
>JAFGTJ010000108.1 GCA_016934195.1 Anaerolineae bacterium
GGAGAAAGGGGGAGAGTCGGCTCACCGTTAAGCCCCTCTCCGCTTGCGGGGAGGGGTTTGGGGAGGGGCTAATCACCGATCACGTTATTTTGCAGAGCCACCACACAGAGAGCACGAGGGGAAAAATGATAAGAGGAGCAGCGCGTTTCTCTTTAACCCGTTTTTTCTCCGTGTCCTCTGTGCCTCTGTGGTGAAACCGTTTTTCGAGTCGTTGACAACACCCCGCCACTCGTGCTATGATGCGGCTGGTATCATTCACAGAGTTACAGGAGGCGTATGCTGCAATGCCACAAGTTAATCACACACACGGCCTTGTGGGTCAGGATACGCCTGTCCCCGCAGTCTAACGCTGGGTAATTCCCTTCTTTGTAGGGGCACTGCTTGCCGTGCCCTGACCTGAACGAACTCCCAACAGCGTCCACCTGCCGGAATTCCGGGCGTATCCAGGGCCTCAACTGAAGTTTGAGGACATGGGATAGGTTTGGATTCTGTGCGTCTGGCTGCTGTGACGCAAGTTTCCCCCAACCACACACACAATCCCCATTTCCTTACGCGCAGAGTGTTACAGCAGCGTTGATTCAACATGAAAAGGGGGAATCCCATGAATGAAAACATCATCATCCAACGGTTACAGGGCGACGATCAGTTCGACCTGGCCCATTTTCTGCGGCGTTATGCGTTTTCGCCTTCTCCACCTATCGCCGATCCCGGTGAGGGCTGGCAAAAGGACTGGTGGAAAAATGCCAGAGAAACCGCCGAGACGTTCGTGCTGCTGAAGGATGGCAGGCCGCAAGCGACCGCCGCCCATGTGACCATGAGACACACTATACGCGATCTGATCGTGCCGACGTGGGGGCTGTGGGGCGTGGCAACCCATCCCGCCGCCCGCCGCAACGGGTACGCCCGGCAGTTGTTGGCGGCGTGGCACGAAGCCGCGTATGAGGCCGGGCTAGCTGTCACGCTGCTGTATCCCTTCCGCGAATCGTTCTACCAGCGGTTGGGCTATGTGACCTACCCGCAGCCGCGCAAGGTGAAGTTCGAGGTTGCCAACCTCGCGCCGCTGCTCAAATGGGACTTTCCCGGTGAGATCGATCTGCGGTCCACCCAAGACGACTTCCAGACGTGGCGCGACTACCTGCGCACGTTCCAGCCGCACATACACGGCTTCGCGTTATCGGACTCCGGCTGGCCGGAATCCGTCATGCGTTTCAATTCTAACCGCGAACACTGGCTGGCCCTGGCCCGCATCGAGGGCGAAGTGCGCGGCGCGATGCTCTACCGGCTGGAAGGGCCGGAAGGCGCGTTCGATATGAAAGTTAACGGTTTCTACAGCAGTGACGTGTGGGGCCGCTATTTGCTCCTGGAGTGGATGGCCCGCCACATCGATCACGCCCGCGAAGCGACCGTGAGCCTGCCGCCGTTCGAGCAGCCGGATACCTGGCTGGAAGACCTGAAAGTGAAGTTTGAAGGCGGTTTCGCGCCGATGGCCCGCGTGCTGAACGTGGCGCAGATCGGCGGGATACAGGCCGGGCCGGGAACCTTTACCGCCCGCGTCCACGACGATCACTGTCCCTGGAACAACGGTATATACCGTTTCGAGACGGCGGACGGCGTGCTGCACGTCAGCGCGTTGAATGCACCCGACTCGGCGGACTGCGATCTGGCGATCCAGGGCGTGACGGCGCTCGTTTACGGCGCGCACGATCCGGCCACCTTCACCCTGCGCGGCTGGGGCGACCCGCCGCCAGCAGTCCAGGCCACCATGCGGCGCATGTTCCCGGCGCGGCTGCCGTACATGCACGAGAAGTTTTAGCGATGACCCGTTAGCCCCTCCCCTATAATCCCGCGTGCGCGAAGCGCACACCCCCGCAAGCGGAGAGGGGACTTGACCGCGCAACTGACTCCCCCTTTCTCCACTTGTGGGGAAAGGGGGCGGGGGGATAGGGGCAAACAACACACGAGGACACACAACGGATACCATGATCCACAAACTGGAACCCACAAACTACCACCGCACGCGGGACCTGTTCGGCCCGCTGCGGGACTGTCACCTGTGCATCGACGCCACCATCGACGGCGTGAACACCGGGCACGTCTTCGTAGACGATCCCGATTCGCCGCGATCCGTCCTGATGCTGGCGAAAGAAGGCACCTACTTAGCCGGGGACCCGGCTAACGACGCATTCAACACCGCGCTCAAGGAACGGTTTATCCGCTGGATGATCGAAGATCGTGTTCTATGGGCGGTGTACGTGGACGTTCACCTGTCCGGCTGGGCTGACGTGCTGCCGGAGATTCTGCCCCAGGAGATACGCCAACTGCCGCGCTACCATTACCTGTGTAACGCGCTGGCGGTGGACTGGCGGGCCAATGTGCCGGACGGATTCGTGGTGCGCCGCGTGGACCGGGCGCTGCTCGATACGCCCGGCCTGGATATCCCGGAGCACATCAATCACTGGATGACCTACAACTGGGAGTCGATCCCCGGTTTTCTGGAAAACGCCTTTGGCTTCTGCACGGTTTATCAGAACCAACACGAAAACCGGGTGGTAAGCTGGTCGCTGTGCGACTGCATCAGCGGGACGGCGTGCGAAATCGGCATCCAGACGTTACCGGACTACCGGCGGCGCGGGCTGGCAACACTCACCGCCGCCGCTGCCGTCGATCACGCGCTGTCCAACGGCTTTACCCAGGTCGGCTGGCAGTGTGACCGGCACAATTTTGGCTCGATGGGAACCTCTGAAAAAGTCGGTTTCCGGCGAGCACATGACTACGTGTTTCACGTATGCAGGATAGAAGAACCAAAAACAAAACCAGATGAGGATACCAACGGTGACTGACGATCACTTTGACACGAACGACCAGTACGACCAGTATGCGGACTACGAAGACGACTTCGACCCGATGCAGACCAGCCGCGCCGCGCGCCGCAAGCGCAAACCGCGCGTGAATCCCAAGTCGCGCCAGCGCCAGCAGGCCGAGATCGTGGACGAGATCGCGGACGCGGTGGCCCTGGAAGCCGGGTTCGAGACGACCTACCAGCCGTCCAAGCACGAGGCGGGCTGGTTGTTACAATCGCTCCAATCGTTGTATGACCAGCAGATGATCACGGACGTGCTGGCGCTGGTCAAGGGCGGCAAGGAAGCCAGCGTGTACCGCTGCGCGGCGCACGAATCGACCGGCGAAACGATGCTGGCCGCGAAAGTCTACCGGCCCCGCATGTTCCGCCAATTGCGCAACGATCACGCCTACCGCCAGGGGCGGCAGGTGATCGCCGCCGACGGTCCGGCCATCAATGCCAGTGATTTCCGCGAAATGCGGGCGCTGGCGAAAGGAACCGAATTCGGCAGGCGCTTACAACATACGTCCTGGCTGATGCACGAATACACCACGATGGGCGACCTGTACGCGGCGGGCGCAGCCGTGCCCAAACCATACGCCGTCGGGGATAACGTGATCCTGATGGAATATATCGGGGACGAGTCCCTGGCCGGACCGACGCTCAACAGCGTGCGGCTGGACTCCGACGAAGTGGAACCGCTGTTCGATACCGTGATCCACACGGTCCGGCTGCTGATGGAACGCGGCTGGGTGCATGGCGATCTCTCGGCATATAACATCCTGTATTGGGATGGCGCGATCACGGTGATCGACTTCCCGCAGGTGACGAGCATTGCCAGCAATCCCAGCGCTTATACCATCCTGGAACGCGACCTGACCCGCATCTGCGATTACTTCGCAGACCAGGGTCTCAAACGCGATCCGCAGCATCTCACGCTGGACCTGTGGCGGCGTTACGCGGGCCGCACGCCGCTCGAACTGGCCGAGGACCTCGCGCCATTCGTGGAAGCGGAGATCGAGGAACA
>JAFGTJ010000109.1 GCA_016934195.1 Anaerolineae bacterium
CTTTCTCCTCCTGCTTCTTTGGTCGGAACAGGAGGGTAGTTTACAGGTGACAATCTCTCACCTCAAAAAGTGTCCGGTAGTGAATGGAGAGGGGGAAAATGTCACGGCGTCAAGTCCCCTCTCTACGAAGTGGAGAGGGGATTATAGGGGTGAGGCTAATCGGGACCCATTGCAGGGAAAGGGAAAATACCATGATCACACGCCATTTGCCCGCCTGGGCGCAGCCATCCGATCCGCTGCTGCGCTACGAACTGCTGCGCCAGTCCCGCAGCCGGAGCGCCGTGCGCCTGTGGTTGGAACGCGGCGGCTGCGTGCTGCTGGTCCTGGTGATGTGTGGCGGGGGCTATTGGATTTTCTGGGACTCGGCGCGGTATAACGATGCTCCCTCGCTCTACGAAACCCTGTATCTGCCGCTGCTGCTGATACAGTTTTTTACCGCGACATCCCCGCTGATGGTGACGGCGCGTTTGGTGATCGACGAGCGGCAGCGCGGCGCGTGGGAATCGATCAAGATCACGTCGCACGGCGCGGAACACATGATCCGCGCCCACTGGGTCACGGCCTTTTACCGGCAGCGCTGGCTGTTGATCACGGTGCTGGCGGGCCGCGCGATCCTGGTGCTGCGGCTGCTGACCGATCTGGCATGGCGGGACCTGGGCGACGCCACCGCCGGGATCACGCCGGGGATCCCGCCAGCGGGGGCCGTGCTGGTGCTGCTGGTATTCGTGAGCGGAATCATGGTGCAGCCGTTGATCCTGGTCGGGTTCAGCGCGGCGGTGGGCGTGCTGCTGTCTACGCTGCTGACCGACGGGTTCTGGATGCGGATCGCGCTTTTGGTGATCCTGCTGGCCGGTATTATCGGGTTCGGCTGGCTGACGCTGGTGGGAGTGCTGGCCGCCGATGTCGATTCGTACTTCGCCCCGTACTATTCCACCACCGAGCGGTGGGTGTACGTGCTCGGTATGACGACACTGGCCGATCAGGGCCTGTTTTTGCTGGAACTGGACTACCAGGTCGATTTGTGGCAAGACCTGGAATATGCTATTGTGCTCGATATAGCGTTGGCGGGAGCGCTGCTGCTGCTGGCGGCGCTGACGCGGAACATGATCAGGTGGGCGGCGCGGCGCGCGGGGCGTCCTGCCCGTGTATAAGGAAGTAGTTTGGAGTTATGAGTGAGGAGTTGTGAGTCAGGGGTTGAACGCTGGCACTCCTGGGGAAACCAAATAGAATCCACATGATCAAACTGGTACGGGCGCTGCTGTCGAACCTCCGGTTCGCAACCTCTGGTTCGCGCGCGCCCTGGGCGGAGCAAGCGCCGCCCCTACGATTGTGTGATTTCGATATAGTTTCTCCATCAAGACTCATCACCAACAACTCAAAACCAGAAACTCATCACTCATCACTCAAAACCAACAACCAGTCACCAATCACCAGGACACGAGATAACCATGCGACTTCTCTCTACTCTGCTGCCTGACCAATCGCCCGCCCATGTGCGGTATATCCTGGCGAGCGGGCAGCGCCGCCGGTCCGCCGGGCAGCGCTGGCTGGTACGGATCGGCACCACCATCGGGATCGCGGCGCTGGTGATCGCCAGCTACGTGTTTTACCGTTCGGACGAGGCGCTGTTGATCGACAGTTCGATCACGCCGGACTGGTTCGCGGTGCTGTACGCGCCGCTGGTGATCGGCCAGGGGATCGCGTGGCTGGCGGCGCTGGTGCTCGCTTCGATGACGATTGCCGACGAACAGCGGCGCGGCACCTGGGAAGCCTTCAAGATCACCAGTCACGGCGCGGAGCAGCTAGTCCGCGCCCAGTGGCTGGCGGCGCTTTACCGGCTGCGCTGGCTGCTGATCGCGCTGATCGCGCCGCGTATCGTGTTCGCCGGGATCATGCTGGCAGACATGACCGATTACCAGGGCCACATGCTCGATCTGCACATGACCGGCATTACGCCGGACGGGATGCCCCTCGAAGCGGGAATCATACTGCTGGCGGCGTTGATGACGGCGGCGCTGCTGCAAGTGGTGGTGCTGACCGGCCTGAATGCGGCGGTTGGACTGGTGATCGCGGCCTATTTTGAAAAGCGCGCAGCCCGTTTTATCGCGCAGACGGTCGCCGTCATGGTCCAGGTCGGGGGAATCGCGCTGGCGATAGCGGGCGGGCAGTTCGTGCTGGATGGCGACATGGGATCGGCGGCGTGGTCCGGCCTGTCGATGACGGATCGCTGGCTGCGGCTGGTGGGACTGGGCACGGTCGGCGATGCGGGCCTGCGCTTCATGGACCTGCAAACATTCTTGCGGACGTGGACCGACGTGGATTACGGCGTGCTGCTCGGCGCGGCGATCCTGGCGGTGATGGCCGTGCAGGTCGTGGCGACGGATGGGCTGCTGCGGTTGGCGCGGCGGCGCGCGGCGCGTCCCACGCGGGAGTAAGGAGAGAAATTAGGGGTTATACGTGAAAAACTGTAAGTTATGAGTGGGCGGAGGTACATGTCCGGTACAATCCGGGCAGTATTTTTCCTGTATCCGAGCGAAGTTTTGTGAGTTTCTGTTAAATATCACATCAAGGAGTTTCAAACATGCGTACAATGAAGTGGTTTGTTCCGGTCGTTATGATGGTGGTGATCGCGGTGGTCTTGCTGCTGCCCGGCGCAGCGCTGGCCCAGGGCGGCCCGCTGACTCCCGGCGTGCCGGTCGAAGGGACGTTGGCCGGGTCGCCGGTCAGTTACACGATTGATCTGGGCGCGGGACAGGTGCTCTCCGCCAGCCTGGTATCGGATGCGTTCGACGCGATCCTGGTCGTGGGCGACGCTGCCGGGACCGAACTGGCGCGGGACGACGACGGCGGCGAGGGCACCAATTCGCTGCTGACGTTCGTGGCCCAGACCGACGGGACGTATACCCTCGCGGCGCAAAGCTGGTCCAGCGACGCGGCAGGCGCGTATACCCTGACCGCCAACATCATCACCCCGGTGAAAGCGACAGTGGGTGAAACGGTGATACTGGAACCGGACGGCAGCGGGATGCTGTACGCCATGTTCAGCGGAACCGCCAACCAGGTGCTCAATATCTACGCCACCAGCCAGGCCGATGAGGACATCCGGCTGGTGCTGTACGGGGTGGACGGGCAGGAACTTGACAACGACGACGACGACGGACCGGGCTACAACCCGTACCTGCGCCGCCTGGTGCTGCCCGCCGATGGCCTGTACTTAGTGGCGATATCGAGCTATTCCGACGCCATCGCGGGAGCCGCCGAACTGGGTATTGAGTCAACCGAGCGGTTATATCTCAGCGCGGACCCGCAGACCGTGTTCCTGAACGATGAGGCGCTCAGCACCGAGGTGTTCACGTTTGAGGTGGTGGCGGGCACAACCTACCGGATGGTAATCACGTCCGAGAGCGGTGACGGAATCCGCCTGGAACTGGGTGGCACCGGCGAGTTCTTCAACCCATCGCTTGACGTGGACACCGCCGCGCGCGTGTCGTGGGACTATCAGGCGACGTTCAACGGCCTGCTGGAACTGATCGCGCATGTCAGCTTCTTCGGCGACGGCGGGAACTATACGTTCGCGGTCGAACCGGTCCAATAGGATAGAAGCGGTCAGC
>JAFGTJ010000110.1 GCA_016934195.1 Anaerolineae bacterium
CCCGCGCCGGGCGGAGTCAGCGCCAGCAGTTTTTTGGTCATAGAGAGCACGGCTTCCGCCGCGATGCGGGCCGATGACGGGTCATAGACCCCACAGGGGCCGTCGCAGTGCGCTTCGACCTCGGCGGCGGGAAACAGGGTTTTCACGGTGTTTTTCAGGTTCTTGAGCATGATTGCCTTCCTTTTTGCAGGTCCATTCCTCCACGAGAACCAACGGGTTCCCTATATTGGATTATAGGGATTCGACTGTTTGAGCGGCAACACCAATGCATTCCTGGAAGGAACTCTAATCCAGACCGGACACCATGCGCCGCAGGATCGCCAGATCGTCCAGCGCGCGCCCGGCCCCGACTGCGACCGCTACCATTGGATCGTCGGCGCGGTAAGCGGGGACGCCAATCGCCCGCGTAATGTACTCGTCGATGCCGCGCAGCAGCGCCCCGCCGCCGGTCAGCACCACGCCCCGGTCGATGATATCCGAGGCCAGTTCGGGCGGCGTCTTCTCAAGCACCGATTTGGCCGCGCCCACGATGGTCGCCAGCGGCTCCGCGATGGCTTCTACCACTTCGCTCGTCGTGACGGTGATGGTGCGTGGCAGCCCGCCGACCTGATCGCGGCCCTGGATTTCCATGCTCAATTCTTCACCGACATCCACCGCCGCGCCGATCTGGATTTTGATCGATTCGGCGGTCGGCTCACCGATTACAAGGCTGTACTTGCGCCGGATGTAGTTGATGATCGCGTCATCCAACCGCATCCCGCCCATACGCACGCTGTCGGCTACCACGATCCCGTTCATCGCCAGGACCGCCGCTTCGCTCGCGCCGCCGCCCAGGTTGAAGATCATGTTGCCCGCCGGGGTGCTGATCGGCAGTCCGGCTCCCAATGCCGCCAGCAGCGGCTCCGGCAGCAGATAGGCTTCACGCGCCCCGGCCCGGATCGCGGCTTCGTGGACGGCGCGTTTTTCCACACTGGTGACGCCATACGGCACGCTGATCATGACCTCCGGCCCGCGAAAGCGCATTCGCCCGCCGATCTTGCGGAAGAAATAGCGCAGCATAGCCTCGGTGACTTCGTAATCGGCGATCACGCCGTCACGCAGCGGGCGCAGCACCTCGATGTGCTCAGGATGCCGCCCGAACATATCACGGGCTTCCTGGCCGACCGCGACCACGCGCTCCTCCTCGATGGTGAGCGCCACCATCGACGGTTCCTGGAGCACGATTTGCCCGCCGGTATAGATCATGACGTTGTTGGTGCCCAGGTCCACACCTAATTTTTTTGATAGCATCCCCATCGCGCCATACCTTTTTGTGTTTACACGGCGCTGTAGGGGCGTATCACTATACGCCCCTACACACCATATCAACCGGTTGTTACGCCCGATCCAGAGCGTATCTGCCTAACCATACCGCAAGCCGCGCCCTCCGGCGAAAAACAAACATCACCGCAAATGCCGCCGAAAGTGCCAGGGAAGCAGGTGCGGGATGTTGTGGGTAAGCTCAGATTGGGACGCAGATGCACGCGGATTTTCGCCGATTTTTGTTTTTATCCGTGTTGATCTGTGTTCATCTGCGTCCAGTTTTGTTTATGGCCCTTATTCGTCCGCGTCTTCCAGGGTGCGTATCCGCTGCTGCGGGCGGCTTTGCACCCGGCGGTGGACCTTCGCGGCGAGTTCGGTGCGGCGGAGTTCCTGCGCGATCTGGGCGCGCTGCTCGCCAGCGGGCGCGTGGGCCATCAGTTCGCGGGCACGGTCGCGCGCCGCCTCGATCTCCTGCAAATTGAGGTCGTAGCCGGATTCAGCTTCGTCGGCCAGCACGATGACCTTGTGAGGGCGTATTTCCACCACGCCGCCGTATACCACAAAGCTCACGATATCCTCGCCCTCGACGATGCGCAGTTCCCCGAACGCCAGCGTGGTCAGCAGCGGGGTATGGTTGGGCAGCACGCCCATTTCGCCCTCGCTGCCGGGGATGATGACCATATCGGCGCGGTCGGTGTGGTACAACTGGCGTACCCGCGAGACAACTTCCACTTCGATAGGCATGTACTTTGCTCCTTCCGGTGCGATACGACTGGTAGGGGCAATTCATGAATTGCCCCCACTACCGTTACGCCTCGGCTTGCTCGGATTCTTCGTAGCGCCGGATTACGTCCTCAATCGGCCCGGCCATGTAAAACATCTGCTCCGGAATGTGGTTCAGTTCACCGTCCAGGATCATGCGGAAGCCGCGTACCGTGTCCTTGATCGGGACGTAACGCCCGTCGCGCCCGGTGAACTGCTCGGCCACGAACATCGGCTGGCTGAGGAAGAACTGAATCCGCCGCGCGCGGCCCACGACCTGCTTGTCGTCTTCGGAAAGCTCGTCCACGCCCAGAATGGCGATGATATCCTGTAAGTCCTTGTAGCGCTGCAACACCTGCTGCACCTCGCGCGCCGTCCGGTAATGTTCTTCGCCCACTACCAGCGGATCGAGGACGCGGCTGGTGCTCGCCAGCGGGTCCACTGCCGGGTAAATTGACTGCTCGGCGATGGAGCGTTCCAGCGCAATCGTGCCGTCCAGGTGCGCGAACACCGCAACCGGGGCCGGGTCCGAATAGTCGTCGGCGGGCACGTACACCGCTTGCAGCGACGTGATCGAGCCGGTCTTGGTGCTGGTGATACGTTCCTGAAGATCACCCATTTCCTGGGCCAGCGTCGGCTGGTAACCGACCGCCGATGGCATCCGGCCCAACAGCGCGGATACTTCCGATCCGGCCATCGAGAAGCGGAAAATGTTGTCGATGAACAGCAGCACGTCGCGGCCCTGATCGCGGAAATACTCGGCAATCGCCAGCCCGCTCAGCGCCACGCGCAAGCGCACGCCGGGCGGCTCGTTCATCTGGCCGAAGACCATCGCGGTCTGGTTGATCACGCCGCTTTCCTGCATTTCGCCGTAGAGCTGCGTGCCTTCGCGGGTGCGTTCACCTACGCCTGCGAAGACCGAGAAGCCCTCGTGCTCCATCGCAATCGAACGGATCAACTCCATGATCACGACCGTCTTGCCGACGCCCGCGCCGCCGAAGATGCCCGACTTCCCGCCCCGGCGAAACGGCGCGATCAGGTCGATCACTTTCAGCCCGGTTTCAAACACCTCGACCGATGTCGCCTGTTCATCGAATGAGGGCGCGATGCGGTGAATCGGGTAGTATTCAGCGGCCTGGACTTCATCGCCGCCATCGACCGGGTGGCCCAGGACGTTAAAAATCCGCCCCAACGCCGCTTCTCCGACCGGAACCATGATCGGCGCGCCGGTTGTAATAACGGGGACGCCGCGCTGCAAGCCGTCGGTGCTGTCCATCGCCACACAGCGGACCTGGTTCTGCCCCAGGTGGAGCTGCACTTCCAGGATTAGCTCGTTCTGATCGCCGCGCGGGACGCGCAGCGCGTCGTAAATTTCCGGTAATTCGGCCTGCGGCGGGAATGCCACGTCCACCACGCCGCCGAGCACCTGTGCAATCGTGCCTTGAATTTCTGCCATAATGATATTGTTGTCTCCCTGCTTATCGTAGGGGCAATTCATGAATTGCCCCTACGTCCAATTACCCGTCGCTCTGCTTCAGCGCTTCGACGCCGCCGATAATATCCAGAATTTCGCTCGTGATGCCCAACTGCCGCACCTTGTTGAATTCCAGTTGCAAATCTTCTGACAGCGACTCCGCGCTCTCCGAGGCGTTGCGCATTGCCAACATGCGGGCGCTGTGTTCGCTGGACAGGCTCTCACGGATTGCCTGCAAAATCTGCAATTCGGTGAAACGCGGCACCACTTCGTCCAGGATCGCCTGGGCGCTGGGTTCGTAAATGTAATCGCGGCCCCGGTGACGGACTTCTGGTTCAGGCTCCACCAGTTCGAGTATCTCCGCGCTGCGCGCCTCGAACGGGCGCAGCGGCAGCAGCGGCAGCACGCGCGGCTGCTGCGTCACGGTATTGATGAAATTGGTGTAGGCGATGAAAATCTCGTCTACCGGCACGCGCAAAAATTCGTCAAACACGATATGGGCGATCTCGGCTATGTCGCCCAGGTCCGGGTCGGCGGGCAGATACGAGAATTCGGCCACGATCTCCTGCTGCTTGAGGAACGCCGGGGCGGTATCCTTGTCTTGCTGGACCGCGATCCAGCGGCGGATCAGGTCGCGGCCCTTGCGCCCGATGGTGATCCAGCGCGTGGGGTAGCCGTAATGTTCCACAAACCGGGTCGCGCGGCGCACGATGTTCGAGTTATATGCCCCGGCCAGCCCCCGGTCGCCCGTGATCAGCACCACGCCGATCTGCTGGACGGTGGGCGAGACTTGCAGCAGCGGGTGCGGCGCGAGTCCGGTATGCTGCGCCGCGACGTTCACCAGCACGTCATAGGCGTGCTGCGCATAGGGGCGGCTTGCCAGCACCGCCGCCTGTGATTTGCGCACCGCCGACGCCGATACTGCTTCAAGGGCGCGTGTTACCTGGTTGATATTTTTCACCGAGTTGATGCGGCGCTTAATTTCGCGTGTGGTCGCCACAGGGCAGCCTCCTTTCCGTGTATGCCGGTATGCTGGCTAGCCCGCTTCGGCCAGTTCCGCCCAGGTTTCGTTGAAACTGTCCAGCGCAGCGACCAGCAGCGCGTCGATCTCGTCCGTCAGCCGGTAGTCGGCGGCTTCGATCTGGGCGGGCAGGTCGGGATGGTTGGCGTGCAGGTAATGCAGGAACTGTTCTTCCCACTGCTTGACCAAACCCACCGGAACGTGATCGAGCTTGCCGCGCGTCCCGGCCAGCAGCAGCGCGACCTGATCGGCCAACGGCGTTGGCTGGAACTGGGGCTGCTTGAGAATCTCCTGAAGACGCATCCCGCGATCCAACTGCTGTTGGGTGGCGCGGTCCAGGTCCGAACCGAACTGCGCGAATGCCGCCAGACTGCGGAACTGGGCCATATCCAGGCGCATCCGGCCCGCCACGCGCCGGATGATGTGCCGCTGGGCGTCACCCCCGACGCGGCTCACGCTCAGGCCGGTATTCACTGCCGGGCGCACGCCGGAATAAAACAGGTCGCCTTCCAGGTAAATCTGCCCATCGGTGATCGAGATCACGTTGGTAGGCACGTAAGCCGACACGTCGCCCAATAACGTCTCGATGATGGGCAGCGCGGTCAGACTGCCGCCGCCTTTCGCCTCGGAAAGCTGCGCGGCGCGTTCTAACAGGCGGCTGTGCAGGTAAAACACGTCGCCGGGATACGCTTCACGTCCGGGGGGACGGCGCAGCAGCAGCGATACCTGCCGGTAGGCCCAGGCGTGTTTGGACAGGTCATCGTAGACCACCAGCGCATCACGCCCGCTTTCCATGAAATACTCGCCAATGGCGCAGCCCGCATACGGCGCGATATATTGCAGCGCAGCCGGATCGGAGGCGGAAGCGTTCACGATGATGGTGTGATCCATCGCGCCGTGTTCTTCGAGCAGCGCCATCACCCCGGCCACCTGTGCGCGCTTCTGGCCGATGGCGACGTAGATGCAGATCAGGTCTTTGCCCTTCTGGTTGATGATGGTATCGAGCGCAATCGCGGTTTTGCCCGTTTGCCGGTCGCCGATGATCAATTCGCGCTGGCCACGCCCAATCGGGATCATGGCGTCGATGGCACGAATGCCGCTTTGCACCGGGCGGTAGACGTTCTGGCGCTGGATCACGCCGGGCGCGATGCGCTCAATCGGCAGGAATTGATCCGATTGGATTGGACCTCTGCCGTCAATCGGCTGGCCGAGCGCGTTGACCACGCGCCCGATCAGCGCATCCCCGACCGGCACCGAGACGATCCGGCCCGTGCCGCGCACTTCGTCGCCTTCACTGATGTGGGTGTAATCGCCCATGATGATCACACCGACGGTATTTTCTTCCAGGTTGAAGGCGATGCCCATCACGCCGTTGCTGAACTGCACCAATTCCTGGGCGTGAATGTGTTCCAACCCGACCACGCGGGCGATGCCGTCGCCGACTTCCTGAACAATGCCGACATCGACCGCCTGAAGCTCGCGTTCAAACCCCTGGATTTGTTCGAGTAATCCCCTGGTGATATCGCTGGTTATGTCTGCCATATAAGATGTCTCTCCTCGCAGCCTGCCAAGCTAAAAAAGTAATTGATAGAGCAATGATAGCAAAATCGGCGGCGTACCGCACCGTCGACACCTTAGTAAAATATAGAACAAGCGGGGAGATTTTCAAAACTCAGTGAATCATGGATTCGTCACAAACTCTTACCTTGTGGGAAAGGGGGTTGGGGGTGAGGGTCAAAAAACCCCAATCGTGTTTCACTGAAACTGGCAGACATAGTGTGGATCAGAAGGAAAAAACAACGTCCCGCTGCCATTCTTGACGGAAGGCGAGCGGGACCGGGGCCTGAGGGGACATCGCGTTATTTCCCAAACGTGTTGGCGAGTTAGTTTTTGGATTGAGCTGCTTTCCCGCTGGCTTGTTGTTTTTGCACATATCGTTGTGCTTGTTCCGCGTCGTCAAACTGAATAAAACGGACCCGGGCCAGGTGAAAGGCCAGCAAGGTGACGAGTCGGTTGAGTTTGTCACTTGCGATGATCACAATGGTGTCCAGAATCGGGTGATCACGATATAGCTGTGTGGCCCGCAAATGCTCAACCGTGTTGTAACTGGCCTTGAGCGACGATGCGTCGATTACCAGGGTGAGTTTTTGATTTGATTTGTCTAGAGCATCGACCACCTGCTGGTTAATCTGTTTCAGGTCCTGCAGCGAGAGTGTGTTCCGTAGAGCTAACTGGAGCACCGTGTCTGTTGGGTGCCGTGTTAGTTCATATGACATGGGTGTTCCCTTACTGACTGAGTTAGATAACCGAGTCCAATTGGCGACCTAACGAGGTCGCGTCAATGGGCTTGGGGAAATAGGCGACAAATCCGGCCCGAATCGTGTCTTCCCGCAGTTTTGACGTATGGTGCGCGGTGACGGCAATGCAGGGAATGCGGCTGGTATCGGGATGATCCAGGATGTCGGCCAGCAGTTCCCACCCATCTTTGCCCGGCAATGCCAGGTCGATGATGATCGCATCATAGGCAATTCTCGAACCAAACAGGAACGATCCTGCTTCTTCGGCATCACTGGCCGTCTCAACAGCGTACTGCAAGTGATTCAGCACCGTGGTGATCATTTCCTGTCCGTCTGGATC
>JAFGTJ010000111.1 GCA_016934195.1 Anaerolineae bacterium
CCAGGGCGTACTGTTCTTCCTCAATCTGATCGAGACGCCCGGCTTTTTCCATGTCGGCAATCGCTTCGCGGTGCTTCTTGACCTCAGACATGAGCACATCCATCACATCGCTGTCGGTCAATTCTTCCCGCGTATCAACCTCAACCTGCTTGAACGCCGCCATCAACATACGCAAGACCTGCCGCCGGTCCGCGTCGCCGGATTTCATGGCGGCTTTCAAATCCTGTTGAATCTGCTGTTTGGGATTCATAATTTTCACTCCTCCTGACACCCCGCATTATAACGGCGGGCCGGACCTGACGCCAACCTGCCCTACGCGCTTATCCCGGCGGCCACGTCATGCGGCGTCCGGCCAACAGGTGCAGGTGCGTATGAAAGACCGATTGCCCACCATCGCGCCCCTGGTTGAGCACCAGCCGGTAGCCGTTATCCGCGATCCCTTCCTGGCGCGCGATCCGGGCAGCAACGGCTACCAGATGACCAATAATGCCCTCATTGGCGACGTCTACATCCAGCGGGCCGGAGATGTGATCACGGGGAATGATCAGAATATGGACCGGCGCTTGTGGATTCACATCGTGGAATGCCACCACTCGATCATCTTCGTACACGATGCGAGCCGCTCGTTCACGGGCCGCGATCTCGCAAAAAATACAGATCATGGCGAGTCCTCTCAGGGCAAAACAAATTCCAGCGCAGCGCGCAAACCGTGATACGCTGCCGAATCTGCGCGCACGGTCGTAATCATGTTGGTAAGCGGCCTGGGTGCGTCCATTTCCACGCGGATATAATGGTCGGTCAGGCCGGTGTTGTGGAAAATACCTTCGGCAGAAACTCCCGTCACCTGCTCCCATAATACGCTGACATCGCGCCCGACAAATCGCGCCCAAAACCGCCGCGCTCCCTCATCCGAAAGCGCCAGCAGTCGCGCACTGCGCGCTTTTTTCACGTCCGCCGGAACCTGTCCGGGCATTCGAGCCGCAACCGTCCCGGCGCGGGCCGAATACCGGAAAACGTGCAGTTTCATAAAATCCATAACGCGCACAAATTCGTAACCGGCCTCGAACTCGGCGTCCGTTTCGCCGGGAAACCCCGCGATCAAGTCGGTGCTGATCGCCAGATCGGGAATCTGCGCCCGTGCCGCCTCGACCAATGCACCAAACGCTGCCTGCGAGGTGCGCCGCCCCATCCGGCGCAGCGTGGCATCGCAGCCGCTCTGTAACGGCAAATGCAGGTGACGGCACAGCCGCGCATCAGTCCATAAACTGAAGAAATCCGGCGCGAGATCCCAGGGTTCCAGCGATGACAGTCGCAGCCGGGGAATGTCCGTTTGATCCAGGATGGCGCGGATCAATCCCGCCAAGCCATCGCGCTCACCGCGATCATGACCGTATGATCCCAGGTGTACGCCGGTCAGCACAGCTTCCTGATAACCGGACGCGGCCAATACCTGTATTTCGCGCACCACGTCATCCAATGGACGGCTGCGGCCCGGCCCGCGCGCGATGGTCGTGACGCAGAACGTGCAGCGATTGTTGCAGCCGTCCTGTACCTTCACAAAGGCGCGCGTCCGTCCTAACGCGCCGGATGCAAATTCACGATCCAGCGGCTCCCGGTCAAATATATCGAGCGGCGTATCACTAATCAGCACCAGCGGAACCAACCGGTCCTTGTCGATATTGTCCACGATACGGACTACACCCGGCAGCGATTCCACCGCATCCGGCGACACGTGCGCGTAACACCCGGTCGCTACAATCTCCGCGCCGGGATTGTCCCGGTTCAGGCGGCGAATCATGGTGCGGCTGGACCGCGCCGCCTCGCGGGTGACGGTGCAGGTATTCACCACACATAGATCGGCTTCGGCGGCTGAACCGACAATGGTATGCCCCGCCTGCCGGAACTGACGCGCAATGGTTTCGATCTCACTTTGGTTCAACCGGCAGCCGGTCGTTTCCAGATAAACGTTCACAAGTTATTCTGGCTCCGGTCCTACGATCAACACATCGTCAAATGCGATCACCACCGGGGCGCTGAGATCACTGCTGCTGCCTGCCGCCAACGCGATCCGCCCCTGCCGGAACGTATCATCATGGTATACATACGTCGGCTCGGAGGTATCACACACCCCTGGCTCAAAAAGGTTCCAATCGCTGTTTTCGTACTCGCCTTTTAAGCACAACGGGGCCGGTTGGCCGTTGATGAAAAACCAGAACGTATCACCGCGCGCCACAATGCGAATTGTATTGGCGGCGTTCTCCTGGCGCACGATATCGGACAGACCCCATTCGCTGATCGTTTCCTGGCTGTCGCCCTGCACTTTTTCCAGCGAGTAGTAGCCGTCGCTGCTGATGCGGAACAGCAAAAAATGTTCCTCGTCCTGGTAGCGGAACATCACGCCTAACTGGTTATCCAGCGGGCCAGAAACACGCTGCGTCGTCACGCGAAAGTCCATATCGCGGAACTTGCGATTCAGCGTGGACCACAACACTTTTTGGGATTCGACGGCACTGTAGGTCACGGCCAGCGCCGATCCGTCTACCGGGTGATACGCTCCCACCCCGGTGGTCAACCCCAACTGATCGGCGGGGACCGTTTCGGCAGCATCGCGCCCGGTGAAGATATCCCACTCATCGTTGAAGTCATCAAACATCGTGGCGTACAGCAGTTCGCCGGGATCAGGTTGATCAATGGGCCATTCGTACAATTCATCGGTCACGATTCCCAGCGTCACGCCTAACCCGATCACGAGCAATACCGCCAACACGACTCCGGCCACCGTCAAGTGATACAACGTCGTGCCCGGTTCGGCGCGCCGGTCGCGCACTACCCGCGAAAATGAGACAATTCCATACCACAGCGTCAACACAAACTGCCCAAACAACACCACCGCCACCGCGCGTACCGCCCAGGGCACATTGCGCACCGCGTCCCCGATCACGCTGCTGCCCGCTTCCGGCGGATTGGACGCCAGCCACCACAAAAACACCGCCGCGCCCCCACTTGCCACCAGCAGCAGCACCGCCGCCAGCCGCACGCCCCATAACCGCGCGCGATTCGCCGCGTGGAGTAAAATCAAGCCAGCCAGCGCCAGGAACACAATCAACGGAGTCTGGAGCTGCATCCCGGCCTCGTAGATATCGCGGGGGCGTTCGATACGCAGGCTCCAACCCACGTCAATACGCCGGAATTCCAACCAGTACAAATACCCGGCGAACCCGACCGCGCTCAATACCAGCAGCAGCCCGATCACCAGAAAGTGCCACCGCATCAGGAACAGAGTCCGGCCCAGCCAGCGGGGAGATGACTCTAATCGTTCGTTCATGAATCGCGTGCCCCGGTTAAACTCGTCACCATCACATTATCGAAAGCCACTTCGACGTATCCATGCCCGGCCTGAGCGATCAGGCCGAACGTTCCGCGCACGGATTCCGGTTCAACCATCACCAAACCGGATTCCAGATCATCAATCCATACCGTGAGTTGGTCCCCACGTATGTCCACACGCAGCCGGAGCAGCGGCTCACCGGGATCACGCTCGACTGGCTCGGCATCCTCCGGCGTCAGGTCAAGCCACTCGCCCGCGTCATGTTGCAGCCAACGCCACGCGCCTGCCGGATCGACTACCAGCGCGAAAAAACGATCCTGGTCTGTGTATCCCAACACGATCCCGGCCCATGAGTCGGTGCTGCCGTCTAGAAACACCACCTCAACCTGAAAACTGTAATCCACCAGCGGCGCGTCAAAATCCGGCACCGACCAAGCAAACGCACCCGGCGACACAATACGCGCGTTCAGTGTATCGTCTTGATAACGTACCGCCGCTTTGGGCGACCGTTTTTCCTCCCAACGACGGCTGTAAGTAGCGAAATCGTCCTCGAACAGCAGAATACCACCCGGCGGCGGAGTCCCGGTTTGCGCGTGTACGCCACCGACCGCTAACACCATGACACCCACGACCAACAGCGCAACCAATCGCATGACCTGTACCCTCTAACCACTACCCAGGCGGCGCAGCGCGCGCGCTGCCAGCAAACCGAATCCTTCGTCCGGGCCAAGCGTGTCCACCACAAACCAATACGAGTCCGATGCACCGTCCAGATCACCCTGGCGTTCCAACACCACGCCGAAATAATACCGACTGCGCGGCTGATCGGGATTTTGGGAAACCGCCGTATTGAGTTCCTGGTATGCACGCTCAGTATCCCCGGTCTGGTAATATGCCCACCCCACACTGGCACGAATATCAGCGTCAGCGGGAAATTGTCCGGCAGCGCGCTCGATCACATCCAGCCCAACCGCTTCCAACTGAAACCCGGTATCGGCGTAAAACGCCGCCAGCAGCCGGACCCACTCCACATCCTGGGGAGCCAATTCGACCGCGCGTGTGAGCCACTGTTCCGCCCCCACAAAATCGCTCATGTTCTGTAATTCCGTGCCGACTTCCGCCGCCAATGCCGGATTTTCTGGCGCAAGCCAATATGCCCGCGTAAACGCATCATACGCCTGCCGGTGTTCTTGCACCAGCCGCCAATGCTGGCCCAAAATATAATACAGCAGCGGATCGTTAGGCGACATCGCCAGCGCCGCCTCAATATCCGGCAGTCCGTCGCCGCCCTGCTGATCGCGCACAAAACCCAGGTACGCCAGCGCCGCCGGATTAACAGCGTTCGCCTCTAACGCCATCTGGAGGGCCTGCTCCGCGAACGGCCACTCACCCAACCCGACCAGCGTGATTCCCAGGTAAGTAAGGGCATCCGTGCGCGACTGTGTGCCATAAGCGTCCAATGCCTGGGTCACAGCGCGGGCCGCCACAGTATAAGCCGGATCATGCTCAGCCCGCAGCAAATAATCCCGTGCCAGATCGGGCGCTTGTGGAGCCAGCAGCAGCCCCAACTGGTAAGCGGACTGGGCGTCGGTAGCGTCCAGCGTGAGTAGTTGAGCGAGGGTGGTTTCGGCGTTGGGCCAATCCAGCCGCGCGATCTGTTCCTGGGCCAATGCGCGCAGTTCACGCGGATCATTTGCCGCTGAAACATACAACAACGCGCTGGCGTAAACGTCCTCGCCGCTGTGCGTCAGGATCGCGGCCAATTGATCGCGGCGGGCGGCGTTCCAACCGTCCTGATCGGCCAGGACATACAGGTAGACACGCGCATCATCGTACAATCCGGCCTCCACACTGACCCGGACCAGATGTTCCCACAAGGCAGGCTGCGGCGCGACGTAGCTCAAGGCGCGGCTGTAAACATCGAATGCGACCCGGTAATCCCCGGCCAGCATCGCCTGATCGCCCATACTCCGCCACTGGATAACTTGCTGCGCGGACGGGGCCGGGTGAACTACCATCAAAAACACAGCCACCACCAGCACACGGGCGGCGATGGCTGCTGCACGATTAGACCAGGACGCCATACGCGCTATTTCTGGGAAAGATTCAAGGCTTGCGCCACAATCTTTTCGATATCACCGGGGCTGAAAGGCTTAATCAGGTAGCTTTCAATGCCTTGCAGCTTACCCATTAAGCGGTTGGCCGGGTCGCCATAGGCGGTAATGATGATGATCATCGGTGTCTCGCCGCCGCGCTGCTGTTCCCGGATGGTGTCGAGCACTTTCCACCCATTGGTATCGGGCAGCGCGATGTCCAGAATGATCAGGTCAGGTTTTTCGGTTTCATAGATCGTTAACGCCTTATCGCCGTGTGTTTCGTGAAACACCTTCAGATTGAGGCGTTCCAGCGTCACCTGGATGATCTCGGCCAATTCCTCGGTGTCTTCGACAATCAATACCGTATGCGTCGGATCAGGACGAGTCTCGATCTTCTCCTCTGCTGCCGGTTGCTTTTCGGCAGCATCTTTTGCTGCCGGGTCTGCTGCCCCGTTCTTTTTGTGCCCGTTGGATTTTGTCTCTGACACGTCACCCATAATAAATATCCTCGTGCTGCCACCACGCCCAAACAAATCAAACGTCATTATAACATATCCAGACTAACTCTTTTCAAATTGCGAACGCAGAACACCAGTGCTAAAATGCGATCAAGGGCTTTTTGATTAGCGCCCTTTGTGATATGATCAGCGGGGTTCCCTGGTAGCAGAGGCATTTGATATTTTAATGACGAAAAAACCGACCGCCAACGACGGGCGTTCTAAGTCGCGTTCTACGTCTGGTACAACAACCCAAAAACCTGCCCAGAAAAAGACAACAACCCAAAAACCGACGCCATCCGGCACGCGGGAATCCGGTTCTGGTTCCAGTAAGCAATCATCGCGCACCAGTCCCCAAACGAGTACCCGTACTCGCACCCCGGCCAAAAAACAAACTCCGCGTGTGCGCAAGACACAACGGCCCAGTATCACACGGCGGGCCAGCAGTGTACAGCGTTTTAACAATGGGATGCAGCGTTTGGGTAACGGGCTGGTATCAGTTGTTCGTACAGTGAGCGACCCGGCATTCTGGCAGCGCGCCATCCAAAAACTGCCGCCCTGGATCGACGAATTAGGCGCGATCCTGCTGGTCGTGATGGGCGCGGTCATGTTCACCGCGCTGCTCAATACCAACACCGAAACCGGGCTGTCAGCGGCGCTCCGCGACCTGCTGCGCCAGATTTTTGGATATGGGGCGTTCATTGCGTCCCTGAGCGTGCTGGCAAGCGGCGTAATCCTGCTGCTGCCCAAATTTGGAATCAGGCCCCAATTGGGATGGGGACGCCTTGTTGCCATTGAAGTCGCATTCGGCGCATTCATGGCGCTGCTGCACCTGATCGCCAATGATCCCGAAGCGCGCGCCCTGGCCCGCGAAGGCAACGGCGGCGGGTTCCTGGGATGGGCGCTGAGTGAAACTACTATGACCCTGGTTGGACACACCCTGTCGATTACAATCTGGAGCATCTTGCTGACCGCTGGCCTGATCCTGGCATCCGGGCTGCGCCGCCGTCACCTGTTGGCCGGGATCGCATGGATCAGCTACCAATTACAGGATCGCATGGATCGCCTGAACGCCATGCCCCCTGAGTCGCACATATCCTTCGAGCCGGAACCGGCCATCATGCCCGAACCCGCTGCGCCCCACCCCAACCCGGACGAATGGCAGGTTCGCACCATGACGCCGCCCCCGGCTGCGCCAGTGGTCAAGCCCTCATCTCCATCCATTCCGCCGGTCACAGTACCCGCCGTCGTCGCTGCTGCGCCAACGGCCTTGGCGCTTGATGCCACAAAGTCCGGCGCAAAAGCCAATGGAACACAAATCCCGGCTGATGTGGAAGAACCAGAACCAGCCCAGGCTGACGAGCCAAAACAGGAACCGCCGCCGCGCCCCCTGTCCAAAAAAGAAAGACAAGAGTTGGTCGCTCAGACCCGGCTCAAACTCGGCGCGGCAAATGGTCGCAGCCTGGTTGCTCCCGGCGAACCCGGCGAACGCGAGTCGGTTGTACCGCGTGACCTGCTGCCGGATGCGCGCGTCGTCCCGGCAGCGCCGCGCGCGCGCGTGCATCGTCCCAAAAACGAGCCGTCCGAACGCTATTTCACGGTCGAGGATTTCCGCGAAGTGAAAAAAACCGGCAAGCGGGATGCCACGCTGCCCGAATTGGAGATGCTCACCGACATCGAACTGAACAAGCCGACGGAAGAGGAAATTAACACCAACGCCAAGATCATCAAACATACGCTGTTGGAATTTGATGTTGAAACCGAAGTCATTGATGTGAAGGTCGGGCCAACGGTCACGCAGTACGCCGTTTCACCGTATACCGAAACGGTGACGGAAGATGGCGAGCGCATCCTCAACCGGGTGCGTGTCAGCCAGATCGCCAACCTGTCCAATGACCTGGCGCTGGCGCTCTCGGCCAAACGTCTGCGCATTCAGGCCCCGGTGCCGGGCCATTCCTACGTGGGCGTGGAAGTGCCGAACCGCTATCCGAGCACCGTCGCGCTGCGGCCCGTGCTGGAATCGGCCAATTACTACAAGCACCGGGATAAACCGCTGGCGCTGCCACTGGGCCGGGATGTATCGGGCGAACCGTTTATCGCGGACCTGCAAACCATGCCGCACCTGCTGATCGCGGGCACTACCGGGTCCGGCAAATCGATCATGCTGGCGGCAATGACAACGGCCTTTGTGCTGAATAACACGCCCGACAAGGTGCGGTTGGTGCTGCTCGATCCGAAGATGGTGGAATTGAGCCGTTTCAACGGCCTGCCCCACCTGCTCGGCCCGGTCGAAACCGAACTGGACCGTATTATCGGCGTATTGCGGTGGGCTACCCGCGAAATGGATCGCCGCTACAAACTGCTGGAAAAAGAAGCGGCCCGCAACCTGGAAACTTACAACAAGTCACTGGGCCGCCGACGCAAAGACGAACACTTGCCCTACATCGTGGTCATCATTGACGAGATCGGGGATTTGATGATGCAGCGGCCCGACGAAACCGAGCGCACGCTGACCCGGCTGGCACAAATGGCGCGGGCGGTGGGCATTCATCTGATGGTCGCCACCCAGCGCCCCAGCGTGGACGTGATCACGGGCCTGATCAAAGCCAACTTCCCGGCCCGCATCTCATTTGCCGTCGCATCCGGGATCGACTCTCGCGTGATCCTGGACGCGAACGGGGCCGAAACCCTGATGGGTCGGGGCGATATGCTGTTCCTGGCTCCCGATGCCGCAGGACCGCAGCGCGTCCAGGGCTGTTATGTGGCGGACGAAGAGGTGAACGCCGTCGTCGATTACTGGCGCGAATGGCACCAAAACCAGTTCGAGGCCGGTGAAGCCGACGCGCGCCAGATCGCGCCCTGGGAACGTGGTATGACCCGGCGCGAAGTCCTGGCCGAAACCGATCCGATGCTGGAAGACGCGATTGAACTCGTGATTGACGAGGGAGAAGCGTCGGCCTCGCTCATCCAGCGGCGGCTGGGATTGGGCTACCCGCGCGCGGCGCGCATCATCGACCTGCTGCACGAAATCGGCGTGATCGGGCCGCCGCGCGCAGGCGGGCGATCCCGTGACGTGTTGTTCAAACCCGGCGAAGACCCATTCAAAAAACTGGTCGATAAACGGCTCAACACCCCCAAATAGGCCGGAACTGCGTGGCATAGACCGCGCAGTTTTTTTTGCCACGTTCCAGGCTGCTTTTCTCACTGCGCCGCAACGGGTTCGTCTTTAGCGGGTTTTTGTCTATTGATCTTTGGGTGCTAAATCGGTTAAGATACGCGGCGCGGTTGTTGTTGCTTGTCTGCGACTCCAGGAGGTTTTTTGTGTCCCTGCCCATTCGCATCGCCCCATCCATTTTGGCCGCCGATTTCACGCGGTTGGGCGAACAGATCGCCGCAGCGGAAGCCGCTGGCAGCGACCAGATTCACATTGATGTGATGGATGGGCGGTTTGTGCCGACTATTTCGATGGGACCCTTAATCGTCAAGGCCGCACGCCGCGTCACCCAGCTTCCGTTAGACGTTCACCTGATGATTGTGGAACCTGAACGCCACATCGCCGCCTTTGCCGAAGCGGGCGCGGACAGCATCACCGTACACATCGAAACATGCCCACACCTGCACCGGATCGTCCAGCAAATCCGCGAGGCAGGCGCAAAACCCGCCGTCGCTCTGAATCCGCACACACCGGCAGTGTTGGTCAAAGAAATTCTACCGTTCGTTGATATGATCCTGGTCATGACGGTCAATCCGGGCTATGGGGGGCAAACGTTCATCCCGGAAACACTGGCAAAAATCCGCGAACTGCGCGCCATGAGCACAACGGTAGATATCCAGGTAGACGGTGGAATCGATACCCAGACCGCGCCGCAAGTGGTTGCACACGGCGCGAATGTGTTGGTAGCCGGAACTCTGATTTTTAGAACAGCCGAGAGCATTCATGCAGCGGTTCATGCGCTGCGCCAGGCCGCTGGTGAGGAATAAAAATAAAAGCCAGCGTAGAAGCTGGCTCTTATGTGGTGAGCGGGCCGCCGGGCTATTCCTTCGATTAGGAACGAACCTTGTCGTCCTTGCTCATGTTACGAATGCAGCGGGCACACATATATTTGCTGACCAACTGACCGCCTTCCAGCACCTTGACACGCTGAATATTCGGCTTAAACTGGCGCTTGGTCTTGCGGTTCGAGTGGCTGACATTGTGCCCAAACTGGGGGGACTTGCCACAAACTTCACACTTTGCCATGGGAATGCCTCACCAACATCTGTTCAAATCAGCGGACGCCATGCTACCATAGAGCGAAGTGTTACGCAAGGGCCGATAAGATACACGAGATAGTTCGATGACAACCAACGAAACGCCGCGTGGGACCATTGAAATAGCCCCGAACGCCATTGCGACTTTAGCCAGCCATGCGGTCTTGCAGACGTATGGCGTAGTCGGCATGGCATCATCTAACCTGGCCTCTGATATCGCCGCCAGCCTGACGCGCGATCCCAACCGGGGAATCGAGGTGCGCCAGGAAGGGGCACAGATCGTAATTGACGTCTACGTTATTATCGAATACGGCACGCGCATTGCATCCGTCGCCAACAGCCTGATCAGCGGAGTCCGGTATACCGTTGAACAAAGCATTGGCGTATCGGTCGGCCAGGTGAACGTCCACGTTCAGGGCCTGCGCGTCAGCCGTGACACATGAAAGCGCAGCAGTTCACATGGCCGAACAAACTTCCCCTGATAATATCCAATGCGACGGACAAGCCCTGCTCCGGTTAGCCCAGGCGGGGCGTGATTGGTTGGATCGCCATCACGCCACCGTGAACCAGTTGAACGTGTTTCCCGTGCCGGACGGTGATACAGGCACCAACATGCTCATGACCATGCGGAACGCGGTCAAAGAAGCCGCCGGACACGAGTCCAACCATATCGGCCAGGTGGCCGCCCACATCGCGCATGGAGCCATGATGGGTTCGCGGGGCAATTCGGGCACCATCCTGTCCCAGTTGTGGCAAGGATTCGCCCACGCCCTGAAAGACCAGCCGGTGCTGACCGCTGAACTGCTGGTTCGAGCGCTGCGTGAAGCCGCCGACACTGCGTACCGGGGCGTGATCAAGCCGGTAGAGGGGACGATTCTCACCGTCGCGCGCGAAGCTGCTGAAGAGGGCGAAGCTATCTACGAAGAAACCCAGGACACTATCCTGATCCTGGAACGAGTCATAACGCGGGCCAAAGATGCCCTGGCGCGTACTCCGCAAATGCTGCCGATTCTGCAAAAAGCAGGGGTGGTCGATTCGGGCGGCAGCGGGCTGGTTTATATTATGGAGGGAATGCTGCGCCACATCCGGGGTGAAGTGATTGAAACGACTGTTATCACCACCGAACATACCGAAGACCTGGCGATGACCCTGGCCCCTGAAGACGAGGAAGGCTACGGGTACGATGTGCAGTTCATCCTGAAGGGTGAACAACCGTTGAATGTCGGCGCGATCCGCGCAGCAATTGACGAAATGGGCTGGTCAACGGTCGTGGTCGGTACCGAAAGCGTGATCAAGGTCCATGTGCATGTGCATGATCCGGGCCGCCCGCTCAGTTACGGCGTGAGTCTGGGCACCATCTCGGATATCGTAGTCGAGAATATGCAGGAACAATTCCACGAATACGTGCAGGAACGCAGCGAAAAGTCCCACGTCGCCGCCAGCCACGCGCCCCTACCGGAATTAAATATGCCGGACCTGGAAGAAGACGATATCGGAGTGGTCAGCGTAGCCTCCGGCGAAGGGATCGCGCGCGTGTTCCGCCAACTTGGAGCAACGGAACTGGTCATGGGCGGGCAAACGAATAACCCCAGCACCCAGGAAATTTTAGATGCCATTCAGCGCGTGCCCACCCGCAGCGTCATCATGCTGCCAAACAACAAAAACATCATCCTGGCCGCCGAACAAGCCGCCCGGCTTGCCCATAACAAGCGGGTCATCGTGATCCCAACACGCAGTATGCCGCAAGGCATCAGCGCCCTGCTGCCCTACGATCCGCAAGGCGACCTGGAAAATGTGGCTGAAGCCATGCTCCAGGCCAGAGAGAATGTCACCACTGGCGAGATCACGACCGCAACTCGCAGCGTGGAACTCAACGGCGTGCGGGTTTCGGAAGGGCAAATTATTGGCCTGATCGATGGGGCGCTGGCCGTCGCGGGCGAGAACGTGAATCAGGTCTTGCAGGCTCTGCTGCACCATATGTATACCGGCGACTATGAATTGGTCACACTCTACTACGGTAACAATGTGCAACCAGACGAAGCCGAACAGGTTGTAAACGAACTGCGTGAAATGTTTTCGGAACTGGAATTCGAGCTGGTTCCCGGCGGACAGGCCCACTATCACTATATCGTCAGCGTCGAGTGAGGAAACTCAGTTGGGTAAAGTTCGGATTGTGACCGACAGTTCGGCCCACTTTCTCCATCCAGAAATCATCGAACGGTACGGAATCCAGGTTGTGCCGCTGACGGTGCATATCGGCTCGCAAACTTTCCGCGAAGGTATCGATCTTGACTCGGAAGCTTTTTTCCGTCTCGTGAATCACAGCCAGCATATCGTCACATTATCGGCGCCGCCGGTTGAAACGTTCGCGGAACTCTATGCGCGTTTGAACCGTACCACCGATGAAATCCTGTCACTGCACATATCGCGTTATATGAGCCAGACCTGGAATAACGCGCTGGCCGCCAGCAAAACCCTGTTAGGCCGCTGCGAGATTATCGCGCTGGATTCGATGACCACTTCGGTCGGGCTGGCAATGCTGGTCGAAACCGCAGCCCAGGCCGCCGAAGAAGGCGCACCGCTGGAAGAGATCGTGCGGGTCGTGCGCGCCATGCTGCCCCATGTGTACTCGGTCTTTTACGTCGATTCGCTGGATTACCTGCGCCACAACGGGTTATTGAGCGAAGCCCAGTCCATTTTGGGGACAATGCTCGATATCAAGCCGTTTCTTACCATCGAGGAAGGCGAACTGATCCCAATGGAAAAAGTTCGCAACCAGGCCCAGGCGGTCGATAAACTGGTCGAATTCGTATCGGAGTTTTCATCACTGAATAAGCTGGTGATTCTGCAACACACACCCTACCCCACCGACTGCACCCGCCAGCTTCAGGACCGGCTGTCATCCGAATTCCCCGGACGCTTTTTCCCCACCATGATGTATGGTCCCAGTCTGGCCGCACAAATCGGCCCGAATGGAACGGGCGTGGTTGTTTATGAAAACCTGGATACCGAGGACGAGGAGTAATGGCGCGTATCCTGGTAGTGGTTGACAGCACCTGCGATCTCCCCGCAGAAATCATACAGCAGTACGACATCCGTATCATCCCGACCTATGTGCAGTTCGGCCTGGAGAGCCTGGCCGATGACGGGGAGCAATTGACCCGCGAAACGTTTTACGCCCGCCTGCCAACGGCCTCACCGCTGCCAACCAGTTCAGCGCCGCCGCTCGGTCAGTCAATTGAAATTATGGAACAGGCGCTCGCAGACGCCGACCATGTTATCGCCCTGACCGCACCAGCCAAACTAAGTGGTGTCTACAACGTTTTCCGGTTGGCCGTCGAACGAACCGATCCGCAGCGCGTCACCCTGATCGACGGGCAGCAGCTCAGCATGGGGTTGGGCTGGCAGGCGCTCATCGCAGCGGAAATGACCGAAGAGGGCTATGATCCGGCAGCGATCCGGGACGCGCTGATCGCTATGCAACCACGCATTCATGTCTGGGCCGCGCTGGATACGTTAGAATATGTGCGGCGCAGCGGGCGAGTCGGGTGGGCGTCCGCCATTGTCGGGGAATTCCTGCGGATCAAACCGATCATCCACCTGTATATGAGCGATGTCAGGAACGCGATGCGGGTACGCACCAGCCAACGCGCCTTTCAAGCGCTGATCGATCTGGCCCGTAACGCGGCCCCATTCGACCGGCTGGCCGTGATGCATACCTGCAATCCTGACGGGGCTAAACGGCTGGCGGATGCCCTACGCGACCTTCATCCCGATTTCAGACTGATTACAGTAGAAGCGACACCAGTACTCGGCGTACACGTTGGACCAAATGGATTAGGACTGGGCGTAGTTAGAACAGGTTAAACACACCATGCCTTCGGCGTTAGAAACACTGGTCAAAATACTCAAACTTGAACAAGACACCGACTATAACAACACAGCCGTGATCGGCGGGCTGCAATCATTCGCCGATCACTGGGCGCGTGACGCCCACCAACAGGCCAAAAAACCAGAACATCACCAGCTTATCGACGAGATAATCCGCACCATGCGCGAGTATCCAGCGCTCGAAGCCCTGGAAGATCGCCATGAATCCATCAAGTATATGATGGGACGTATCATGGGCCGCATCCCGCCACCTGCCGACCTGCCGCCGTCGGATTACCCGTCTCACGAACCGGAACCGGTCGTCCCGCCACCAACAGACGCTCCGGCAGACGTGCCAACAGCAGAAACAGTGGCAGAAGTGCCACCGCCCGCCCCGGCCCCCAAATCCCTGCCGCGCCGCCGGAAACCGCAGCCGCTGTCTCCTGAAAAAGCCCGGCAGGTGCTCGACGAATTGCAAGCGCCTACCACAACGCTGCATCGGGTCGGGGACAAGATGGCCGAAAAATTGAGCAAGTTGGGAATTGAAACGGTCAGCGATATGTTGTTCACTTTTCCGCGCCGCTATGACGATTACACCCAGATGAAGCCCTTGAGCCAACTCAAACCGGGCGAAATCGTCACCGTTGCGGCGGCAGTCCGTTCAGTTGACCGGAAAGTCGGGCGCGGAAATCGCCCCTACTTACTGGTCGTACTGGACGACGAGACCGCGCTGCTGCAAGTGGCATTCTTCAACCAGCCCTGGCTGCAACGCCAGTTTAAGCGCGGCAGTCAGGTCGTGTTGAGCGGCACGGTAGACATATTCCGGGGCCAACTGCTGATGACCAACCCGGAATGGGAAATGCTCGAACGCGAAAATCTGCACACAGGCCGGATCGTGCCGGTATATCCCCTGACCAAAGGGCTGTCGGCGCGCACGATCCGCCGCCTGATGCGACAGGTCATTGATCAGTGGGCCAACCGCATCCCGGATACCATGCCGGAAAGCGTCTTGGAGCGCACCGAATTAGCCGATCTGGGCTGGTCGCTGCAACAGGTCCATTTCCCGAATTCATTTGACGAACTGGAACAGGCCCGCCAACGCCTGAGCTTCGACGAATTGTTCCTGTTCCAGATGGGCATGATGGGCAACCGGCAGGAGTGGCAGTCCGTGCCGGGCCAGCCGCTCCGCGTGCCGGATGACTGGCTGGAAAGCCTGCTCGTCACCCTGCCCTATACACTGACCAGCGCGCAGGAGCAGGCGCTCGACCGTATCCGCGCCGATATCGCGCGCGACGTGCCCATGAACCGGCTGCTTCAGGGCGACGTGGGATCGGGCAAAACGGTCGTCGCGGCGGCGGTGCTGGCAATCGCGGTGCAAAACGGCAAACAAGCCGCATTCATGGCTCCGACCAGCATTTTAGCAGAGCAGCATATGCGCAGCGTGGGCAACCTGCTGCACCAATCCCCGGTAGGAGATCAGGTTCAACTACGGCTGCTGACCGGCAATACGAGCGAAACCGAGCGCCAGGAAATCTACGCAGGGCTGGCCGACGGTTCGATCAACGTCGTGATCGGCACCCATGCGCTGATCCAGGCTAACGTCGAGTTCCGCGATCTGGCGCTAGCCGTGATCGACGAGCAGCACCGTTTTGGCGTGGAACAGCGTGGATCGCTGCGCGGCAAAGGAACCAATCCGCACATCCTGGTCATGACGGCCACACCGATTCCGCGCACACTGGCGCTGACGCTGTACGCCGACCTGGACCTGAGCATCATTGACGAAATGCCGCCCGGTCGCACGCCGGTAGAAACGCGCGTGCTGCAAAACGTGGAGCGCGAACGCGCCTACAGCTTCATCCAGGCCCAGATCGACAAGGGACGGCAGGCGTTCATCGTCTACCCGCTGGTGGAAGCCTCCGACAAACTGGAAGACGTTGGCGCGGCAGTGGGCGAATATGAGCGCCTGAAAACCGAAATTTTCCCAAAACGCAGGGTTGGCCTGCTGCACGGGCAAATGCGTCCCGCCGAAAAAGATGCCGTGATGAAGACGTTCGCGGCGGGCGAGATCGATATCCTGGTATCTACCTCGGTGATCGAAGTCGGGATCGACGTGCCCAATGCCAGCGTGATACTGATCGAAAACGCCGACCGCTTTGGATTGGCCCAACTTCACCAGTTCCGGGGCCGGGTGGGACGCGGCGAACACAAATCGTTCTGCCTGCTGATCGCCGAAAGTGTCACGCCGGAGGCCACGCAGCGATTAACGGCCATGGAAAAAACGACCGACGGCTTCAAGCTGGCCGAGATTGACTGGTCGATGCGCGGGCCGGGCGATATGCTGGGCGTGCGGCAGAGCGGCGACAGCGTGTTCCGGCTGGCGCAGATCGTGAATCCCAGGTTGGTCGAACTGGCCCAGCGCGAAGCCCGCACCGTCTATGCCGAAGACCCGGCGCTCGAACAACCGGAACATCACCTGCTGGCCCGGCGCGTGGATATGGTGCTCAAACGGCGGGCTGATGTGAGCTAACTCCTATATACTAACTGTGCCACTAACCGTATACTAAACTGAAAGGAATCCGATGCTGTCAGATTCGATATGCTGCGCACTCTATCCCGGATCGTTTAACCCGGTTCATAACGGGCACCTGGACATTGCACGCCGGGCGCTGCGCATGTTTGATGAAGTGGTCATCGCCGTCTATGTTCATCCCGGCAAACCGTTTTTGTTCAGTGCCGAGGAGCGCGTCGCCCTGATTGAAAAAGCGCTCAAAGGTGAACCCCGGCTGCGAGTTGCGACATACAGCATACTGACTGTAGACTATGCACGACAGGTCGGCGCACATGCTATCATCCGGGGACTGCGTGTGTTCTCGGATTTTGAGCTAGAATTTCGGATGGCGCTGACCAACCGGCGGCTTGCGCCGGATATCGAGATTGTGAATTTCATCTCTGGTGAGGAGTACCTGCATATCAGTTCCAGCACAATCCGCGAGGTCGCGTCACTGGGTGGCGACGTGTCTACAATGGCACCGCCACATGTCGTCGAAGCGCTCCAGCAGCGGTTTGCCAAACTGAAAGCAGAGGGATCGCAATCGTCGTTTACCGTGAGCATCAAAGATTAACGCTATAAGCAAGAGCATTCGTGGGGAGGCAGCAATGGACATTCAACACCTGGTCGATCACCTGGAAGACCTGATTGATGAGGGTCGCCATGTCCCATTCAGCAAATTCACGCTGATCGATGAGGAACGCGCACTTGAGGTCATCGATCAGATGCGTATCTCGGTGCCGGAACAGATCGAGAAAGCGGCCCGCCTGATCAACCAGCGCGACCGGCTGCTGGCGCAGGCCAACGAAGAAGCCTCCCGCATGGTCGAACTGGCCCAGGAACGCAGCCAGGAACTGACCCAACGTGATGCTATCGTCCAGACCGCGCAAAACCGGGCCTCCAACATCATTGACCAGGCGCGCAACGAAGCCCAACAAATCCGCGCTGACGCCGATGATTACGTGCTGAACGTGCTCAAGGAACTGGAAGGGCAGTTGATCCGTAACCTGACGGTGGTGCGCAACGGCATCACCAAGATCATGGAACAGCGCGAAGCCAGCGAAACCCGACTCCAGGCCCTGTATGAACAGGCCACATCGGAGATCGAAGCGGCAACACATGAAATCGTCAAAGCGGGTGTTGAGGCAGAGGTCAAAGCAACCGCACCCGCGAACGCCGAGACGAATGCCGATTGATCCACTTGACAGGCGCTGACAGGCTGCTTTATAATGCTCCACGTTTGTCCGGCCTGCCGAGACAAGTTTTATGGTTAAGGAGATGTCCTGATGGGTCCACTGCCCAAGCGAAAAGTGTCTAAAACGCGCCGTAATAAGCGTCGCGCGCACGACCACCTACCCGCCCGGCACCTGGTGGTGTGTGATGAGTGCGGCGAGTATAAGCCCTCGCATCATGTGTGCCCCGCCTGCGGTGCGTACAACGGTCGTGAAGTGCTGTCTATTGAAGAAGAAGACTAGCAGCCGTTTTTCCCTGGAATTGCTATAGGGCCGTGCTAACCATGCACGGCTCTTTGCGTATAAAAGGAGCTATATAGATGATTGATTGGGCCTCTACTGCGTTTGTTTTTCCCGGCCAGGGCGCGCAAAAAGTCGGCATGGGGGCTGATCTGGTCCAGGCTTACCCTGAAGCCCAAGCCACTTTCGCGCTGGCCGACGAGGTGCTCGGTTTTGCGCTGAGCGACCTGTGTTTCAACGGGCCGGAAAATGAACTGAATGACACATTTAACACACAGCCCGCGCTGTACGTGATGGGAATCGCCCTGCTGCGCGTGCTGAATGCGGCGGTCGAGGACGAACTACGCCCCGCGTTCGTCGCCGGGCACAGCCTGGGCGAACTCACCGCCCTGACTGCGGCGGGCGCGCTGAGTTTTACCGACGGCGTGAAACTGGTCCGGGAACGTGGCCGGTTGATGAAAGCCGCTACCGAGCGCAGCCCCGGCGCGATGGCCGCCGTGTTGGGCCTGGATGCGGACACCGTGCGCGATCTGTGCGCCGAGGCCAGCCAGCAGACCGGCCAGCCGCTAGTATTGGCGAATGACAACTGCCCCGGCCAACTCGTGATTTCCGGCGACACAGCCACGCTTGAACTGGCCCTGCCGCTGGCCTCTGAGCGAGGCGCAAAGCGCGTGGTGCCGCTGGCCGTGACGGTCGCGTCGCACTCGCCGCTGATGGAATCCATCGCCGGAGATTTTCGCGCCGCGTTAGAAACCGTTTCTTTCACAAAACCTGCCATACCCGTGATCGGCAACGTGACCGCTGCGCCGCTCGAATCGGAAGACGATATCCGTGCCGAACTGGGCGCGCAGCTTACTTCAACCGTGCGCTGGACCGAATCGGTGCAGGCCATGCAGCAGCAGGGTATCACCACGTTCATCGAACTGGGGCCGACAGACGTGTTGAGTGGCCTGATCAAACGGATTGATCGTACTACCCAACGGATCACGCTCAGCGACGCGGCACAGGTAGCTGAGTTTCTGGCCGGTCCAGGCTAAAAAACCCCTAACAAACTGTGCAACCTGCACAAGATATTTCACGCTGCCCGGACAAGTATCACGAAAAGACCGTCTGGGCGATTTTATTTTTATTGAAAACGCACAATAAGAAGCTTTTACCCCCGATTTCAACCTCAGTATAATTTCGCATGTACTTTCACTCGTAACATTAGGGAGACAATAACGGCATGGACGACAAAGCCAAAGAAATTATCGAAATCACCGCAGCAGAGGGTGTGCAGTTTATCGATCTGCAGTTCACCGATATTTTCGGTGTCACTAAAAGCGTCACGATTCCCAGCAGTGGCCTGGATGAGGCCCTGGCACGCGGCATCTGGTTCGATGGCTCGTCCATCCAGGGCTTCGCGCGTATTCAGGAATCCGATATGTTCCTGCGCCCTGACCCGGTCACATTTCGCATTCTGCCCTGGACCGGGGGCGATACCCCACTGCGCGCCCGCATCATCTGTGACGTACACAGCCCGGACGGCAGCCCCTTTGAGGGCGATCCACGCTATGCCCTGCGTCGCGCCGTCGAACACGCCGCCGAACTCGGCTATGTCTACAACACCGGCCCGGAACTGGAATTCTTTATGTTCCGCGAAAACGGGCGGGATGCCGTGCCCCATGATGTAGGCGGTTACTTTGACTTCTCGCCGGGCGACGAAGCGCAGCTTGTACGCAGCGAGATCGTAAGCAACCTGTTGGCCCTCAAGATTCACGTCGAGATGAGCCACCACGAAGTCGCTATCGGCCAGCACGAAATCGACTTCCGCTACTCACACGCCATGCACGCCGCCGACAATGCGATCACGTTCAAATACACGGTCAAGGGTGTCGCGGCCAAGCACGGTCTGTTTGCAACCTTCATGCCCAAGCCGATCTTTGGGATCAATGGCAGCGGGATGCACGTTCACCAGAGTCTGGTCAGCGCCAAAACCGGCGAAAGCGCGTTCTATGACGAAGGCGGTGAACCCTTCCGCCTCTCGAAGATTGCCAAGCATTTCGTGGCCGGACAGTTGCGCCATGCCCGCGCCCTGGCCGCTATCGTCGCGCCGACCGTCAACAGCTATAAGCGCCTGACACCGGGCTACGAAGCACCCGTCTACGTGTGCTGGGCGCAGCGCAACCGCTCCGCCCTGATCCGTGTGCCGCGCTACTCACCGGGCCGCGAACAGAGCACCCGCTGCGAACTGCGCTTCCCTGATCCGTCCACGAACCCCTATCTGGCCTTCGCCGTGATGTTGGAAGCCGGGCTGGACGGCATCAAAAATGAACTGGAGCCGCCGGAGCCAGTGAGCGATGACGTGTTCCACTGGACGCCGGAAGAACGCATCGCGCATGGTGTTGATGTGCTGCCCGGTACGCTCGAAGAAGCGCTCGACGAACTGGCAAAAGACGACGTGGTCTGCAACGCGCTTGGCGAGCACATTTACGCCAGCTACGACCGCGCCAAGCGCGCCGAGTGGGACGAATATCGCATTCACGTCACCGAATGGGAAATCGACCGTTACCTGCGCACGATCTAAAACACAGTTCTCTCCATTTTCCACCTCAAGCAAGGGGACAGCTTCCACAGGAGCTGTCCTCCTTGTTTTGGTCAAAATTGTTTTGGCCGGTACATCGTGCTACCATCAGACCAACCGCAACACGAAACGAGGTGGATCATAAACAGCAGCGCCCAACATAAAGCAGCAGCAGCCCAACAGGGACCGGTCACGATTGCCATTGTGACCGTCAGCGATACACGCACGCCGGACACCGACGAAAATGCCGCCTACCTGCGCGAACAAATCACCGCCGCCGGACATCAGGTTGCCGCTTACCGCCTGATCAAAGACGAAGTCGATCAGGTAGCGGGCGTATTGGACGAACTGGCCGGAGGCGAAACGCGCATCATCCTGTTTAACGGTGGCACCGGTATCGCGCCGCGTGACCGCACCTTCGACGCGCTGAGTCGCAAGCTGGAAAAAACGCTGCCCGGTTTTGGCGAGTTGTTCCGCATGTTGAGTTATGAGCAGGTCGGATCGGCGGCCATGTTGTCACGCGCGACGGCGGGCGTCTACCAAAATACCGCGATCATCTCAACGCCCGGTTCACCGGCAGCGGTGCGTCTGGCCTGGGAAAAACTGATCGCGCCGGAACTGCACCACCTCGCCTGGGAAGTCGTGCGCTAACACATTTTAAGCGCAAAAATTCCCATTGACGCCCGCCGCGAGATTGGTATAATACCCACCATCTGGCGACGTAGCTCAGCGGTAGAGCAGGGGACTCATAAGCCCTTGGTCGTGTGTTCAAATCACACCGTCGCCACAGAACTCTCCCTATCCTACAGGGAGTTTTTTATTTGGGTCGAAAGTTCGAGTACAATGACCCCAATATCACATTAACCAAGAGAGGATCACGCTATGTCACCTGCATTCATTATGTTCTTCGGCCCACCTGGATGCGGCAAGGGTACGCAAGCCAAAAAAGTGACCGACGAACTGCCCCTGGTCCAGATTTCAACCGGTGAACTGTTCCGCAAACATCTCGGCGAAAAAACGCCGCTCGGCCTGGAAGCCCAAAAATACATGTCCCAGGGGGCGCTGGTCCCGGATGAGATCACGATTGGCATGGTGCGGGAACGGCTGGAAGAACCGGACTGCCACAATGGTGCAATCTTTGACGGCTTCCCCCGCACCGGGGATCAAGCACTGGCACTGGACAATTTGCTGGCCGAAATGAACAGCAAGCTCCACATGGTCGTGGATTTTGAACTGCCGATTGAAATTTCACGCCAGCGTTTGATGGCGCGTCAAGAAGGCCGGACCGATGATAAACCGGAAGTGATCGAAAAACGTCTCAATGACCACGCGGCGATTGAAGCCAGCGTCATGCCCCACTATCACGCACACAAGGGCCTCGTCAAGACGGTCGATGCCAACCGGCCAATTGATGTTATTTACCAGGATGTGATGGCGCTGATTAAGCCGCTGGTCGGATAGCTTACCGGCTAACACAGGTCAGAATAAGCCGTTCACTGTGCAATGCTCGCCACAATAAGACGGGCAATTACCCGCTTCGTCTCATTGTGGCGTCTTGAAAGACGCACAACAGGAGCCAAGTCCTTTCCATGAGCGAGATCAAACTGCCGCCTGCCCTACTGCCGGGTTCTAAGCTGGACAAATATACCATCGAGCGGTTGACTGGGCGGGGAAAAACAACCGAAGTGTATCGCGCCCTCCACCCGGATTACAATAACACGGTAGCGATTAAACTGTACCACCATGCCCCCGAACAGCGGGCCGAGGTCATGGCGCATTTCCGGCAAGATATCGCCATGATTGCCACCCTTAAACATCCCAACATCATCCGTATTTACGACTTTGGACATCACCACAATGCGCTGTTCGTCGTGATGGAATTCGTCGCGGGCACACGCTTACGAGACATGATCTCATCGCACCCAACCGGCCTGAACCGGGAGGACGCGCTGCGTATCTTCAGCCAGATTGCCAGCGCGGTAGCGTATGTTCATGACCAGGGAATCGTACACGGCAACTTGCAGCCGGATAACATCCTGCTTGATCCGACCACCCGCCCGGTCCTGATCGACTTCAACATTCCATGTCTGGCCGAATCCAAACGCTTTGGCGCGTTGAGCAACCGGATACCGACCTATCTCTCGCCCCACCAAATCCGGCAGCAGACCGCTACCCCGGCATGTGATATCTACGCGCTCGGTATTTTGCTCTACGAAATGATTACCGGGGATGTGCCATTTAAGGGCCAGACCTACGCCAGTGTAGCCGAACAACACAAAAACACCCTACCCACACCGCCGGGACAGATCGCGGTCGGGCTGGACCCGCGTATTGAGCAGGCTATCCTGAAAGCGCTCAATAAAATACCCGACATGCGCCACACGACCGCGCGCGCGATGCTGCACGAGTTGGAGAACAAGGAGACCAACCAATTTGAGACGCTGTCCTTAACCCGCAACCAGATAACCCAGAGATCCAAACGCCGCTCCGAGATCATCCGATTCGAGCAAAGCCGGAGCGATATGCCAGCCGCCTCAGGCATCGAGCAAGCCTTCTGGCTCAATCGCTCGCGTTTGATGGTCATCGGGGGCGTGCTGTTGTTGGCGGTGATCGCTGTAATCGTAGCCGCACTGCTGCTGTAGGTCTTTACCTCAGCGCTGGTTGTAGTTGGGACCAAATACTTCGACCATCAAGCTGCCGAGCTTATCGCGGTTGGGAACAAGGATATCCTTGCCCTCCCAGTTACGGGAATAGACGTATTCCCACCCGACCACACCGCGTTTGTAGTTCGTGGACGGGATATCCTTGACCCACCACGCCAGTTCCAGAATCTGGTCCAATGACAGCCCGGTATCGATTCCGTTGTTCAACTCGGACCATAGCATAGGCGCTTGCAGCGCCAATTCGGGAATTTTGTTGGTTGCCGTCACCTGATCCCGGATCGCCAGCATAACCTGCTGCTGGCGACGGTTACGATCAATATCGTCCGAAGTGTGACGGCTGCGCGCGTACTTCAGCGCCGTTTCACCGTTCATCTGGTGCCACCCGGCGCTGATGGAAAATGGGTCATAACCGTAATTCATGTCAGGATATTCGGGATCGTAGATATCGTAGAGCACCTCGACGTGAATACCACCGATCAAGTCGATGACCTTCGTAAACGTGTCAAAGTTCACCAGCACATACTCGTTGACCGGGATACCGAAATTATACTGAACGGTCTGCATCGCCAGACGCGGCCCCCCCCCCGGCCCTTCCAACTCACCCGTAACGTATGCCGCATTCACCCGCTCCAGGCCGTAGCCCGGTATATCAACATACAGATCGCGCGGAATGCTCAAAATGCCAATCTGGTTGGTATCTGGATCAAGGCTGATCAGGATCATGGTATCCGTGCGGTAGGATGCGCCGAATTCACCGGGGCGCTGGTCCATGCCCATCACCAGGACGGTAAAACGCTCGTTGCCATCCCAGGGACGGATCACCATGCTGTTGCCGTCCCCCAACATCCCGCCAACCGCCTCACCGGTCGATTCCAGAATACCGCCGGGGCCGTAAATGACCGAAGTTGGCTCGATGGGTGGGCCGCTGGTAGCGACCGTTACGCTGCGACTGCCGCGCGTGGCCTGGAGCAGAAAAAACACCGTCATGCTCATGATAACCGTCATGCCCAACAGCGCCGCCGCGATAATCACCCAGGCCCAGTCATCCGGTGCGCCCAATTCGCGGCGAATTTTGCGTTTGCGCACGCGATCCCGCGCCGTGCGACGGCCACGATCCCGCAGCGGCAGCGATACGATAGGCGCGTCCTGGGCCGGGGATGCCGCCTGATTTTGTCCAGGAAAACTGTACCAGTGTCCCACATGCGGCGGCGCAGTCCTGGCTGCCGGTTGCGCTGGCCGGACAAGAGTATCGGCCTCGCCCGGCTTTGGCAGTTCGGCAGTCACTGCCGGTTGGACAAGGGTGTCGGCCTCACTCGATTGTAACGGTTCGGTGGGAGGATAGGTCGGGATCGTATTGTCTTCGGTCATAAGAACTCCGCGAAATGGTTAGCCTTATTTTAGCGTCAAACGGTTTCAGGCTCAATGTGCTAAAATCCGGCTGTTTCTCTACGATCACTATGATGATCCCATTCAGGAGTACAAAATGAGTCAAACGGACTGGCGGCTGGTTATTGATCCGGGCGCACGCCGGGGCGCGATGAATATGGCGATTGACCAGGCCATCATGGAAGCGGTCGCCGGAGATCACGTGCCGCCTACCCTGCGCTTTTACGCCTGGGAACCAGCCTGCCTGTCGCTTGGTTATATGCAAAAACTCGCGGACGTGGACCAGGAACGCCTAGCGATCCAGGGATGGGACCTCGTGCGGCGAATGACCGGCGGGCGGGCGGTGCTGCACGCCGACGAACTCACCTACAGCGTCGCGGTGAAAACCGGCCACCCGGTTGTGGCAGGCGATATCGTGGAAAGCTACCACCGTTTGAGCGGCGCTTTGTTGAATGGGCTGGCTCACCTGGGCGCGAATCCGGCAGCGGACAAACAGGATCAGCAGATCAAACGGACCCACAGCGCCAACAACCCGGTATGCTTTGAAATACCAAGCCACTACGAGATTACGGTGGCGGGGAAAAAACTGGTCGGCAGCGCCCAGGTCCGCAAATTTGGCGCGGTGCTGCAACACGGATCACTGCCGCTGACCGGCGATATCACCCGCATTTGTGACGCGCTGGTCTTCCCCAGTGACGAGAAGCGTAACATGGTCCGCGAACGGGTGCGCCGCCGCGCCATCACGCTCGAAAACGCGCTCGGCAGTCCCGTGACGTGGGAACAGGCCGCCACCGCGATGCGGGCCAGTTTTCAGGATACGTTCGACCTGACGCTGATCGCGGCGGACGCGCTCACGCCGGAAGAACAGGCCCGCGCCGACGAACTATACACGGCCCAATACGCCAGCGACGACTGGAGCGCGCGCTTTTAGATTCTGACAGCAGGTTTCAGGACGATGTTGGGAAACACGTTTCATCGGGCAGAACCTCTTCTTCGCTGCGTTGAAACTCGATGTTTTCATATCCTAACGAGTTCAGCAGCTCGTAAATGCTGGCTTCGGCTTTTAAGTACGCCTGATCCAGAAGTGCCAGTTCATAAGCTGTTTCGCGCAGTGCGTCAATCGCCCGGTCGTAGGCTTTTTCCTGCATCCGTTCTATGATCTTGCCGCAGTCCTGCAACATGGGAATATCGGTGCAGCTCCGGTGCAATATATCCGGCTTGCCCAGGAAACAGCCGGTCAACTGCGCCGGGGGCAGCACAATCGTCAGCGAGCCATCGGGGTTGACAATCACATCTTCGTCAGTGATCAGAGACAGGTCAATCCCAACGCGCGCCTGCCCAATAAAGCTGACACGTAGTTCGGCATCCGGGGCGGCGCTGGCATCAATAACAGTCTTGGTAATTTCGATATCGCCTATCGTGGTTTCCAGGATCGCCATCTCGCGGATACCAAGTACGACCGTGCGGCTGTCCACCTCGACCGGGGCTGCGTCTTTGTCAAAACCAAATACACTCAGGAAGTTATCCAGCGGATCGCGCATGAAATTCAAGACGCCCACCATCATCACCAGGAACAGACAGCCAAATATCACGAGCGTCACCGATGTGGACAACCCGGCAACCATCCTCCACATCCCCAAACACCCAAGCCCTGGCGCACGACGGCGTTTGCGCGCGCGAAGCGGCGGTTCGGACCATTCATCCGTCTCGGCGTAGTCATCATCAGGAACTACAACCTCGCGCCGTTTCCTGACGTGCCCTTCGATCACAACATCCTGTTTTTTGCCCACTGATTTTTGCCCCTTGTTTGCCTTTGATCCCATGAACCACTACGCGCCCCGGTGGTCCCGGTTGCGCACCGGCTGCGCCTTGCGACTCACAGCGCCCGAAACTGGTACAACTGCCCGTCGGTAAAGCCGCGTTTACGGTAATAATCCCGCGTGCCGACCGACGAAATCACGGCTAGCGTCCGGTAGCCGCGCGCGACGGCGATCCCGGTGGCGTGTTCGATCAACTGCGTCC
This sequence comes from Anaerolineae bacterium, assembly GCA_016934195.1. GTDB lineage: Bacteria > Chloroflexota > Anaerolineae > Aggregatilineales > Aggregatilineaceae > JAFGTJ01. The sequence continues at coordinate 26,697 of JAFGTJ010000111.1, forward strand.
CCAGGCCGCTGTGCTGCGCCCTGCCCGGTGATTCTTCGCCCAGGTCAAGCGCCTGTCCGTAAACATGCACTTCGCGGATCATGGCCGCGCCCGCCAATTCGTTTATGACCGGCGGCGTATCTGCCAGTATATCCGGCAGCGAGAGACGCAGGAATCCGGCAATGTGGCGCTCCGGCGTGATGACCTGCAAAAACACTTCCTGCCCAATGCCGGATTCATACCACAATTCGTCCAAACTCAGATCATCCGGCGACACTTTGCGCCCGCGAATCTCCCTGGCGCGGATATCAGGGCTGCGTTGGCCGCGCGCCTGTAATTCGCGGTCCACAAGCTGCCGGAAATTCGTCATCTGGTTGCCATCCACAATATCGTGTGACGGAATATCGCGCACCACGCGCGTCAGGCGGCAGTATTCCGGCGTGCGCAAAAAACATTCGGTCAGGACGTGCAGCAGTTCATCATGCGTATAAGGCCGCCAGGAGCCGTCCTGGTAGCGCTGCATGAGTTCGGCGCTTTCGATCAGCGAGCAGGGGTACAGCTTGAGTTCGTCGGGCCGGAAATCGGGATCGGCAAACAAACGCTCGTAATCCACGATATCGGCGTCCGGCGACGAACCATAGAGATTCGGCATCCAGTGCGCGTGAATTTTGAAACCTGCCGCCCGCAGCAGGTTGATTGCGCGGCGCGTCATGGCGACGATATGGCCGCGCTTGTTCAGGCGCAGCACGTCATCGTCCAGGCTTTGAATGCCAACCTGCACTTTGGTCGCGCCCAAGCGCCGGATACGGATCACTTCGGCCACATCCAGATGATCGGGGCGCGTCTCGACCACCAGCCCCACGCAGCGGCAGGCCGCATTTTCGTTCTGGCGGTGCGCGGCTTCGAGTTCGTCCCATGTCGCGTATTCGTCCACCGGACCACGCGCCCGTTCGCCGCGCGTTATGGCCGCTGCCTGATCCCTGGACCGCTGCATCTCCTGTTGATAAATCGCCTGGACTACCTGGTTATAATTCCGGTCTAACTGCGTCCCGTCCAGCGTTAGATCAGTAACGTGATCCGGGTGATCGGGGTGAAATTGCGACACATCACGCAGCGCAGCCCGCACCTCGCCCGTGTGATCGATACCCTGGCCGAAATCATGCAGCGCGTCAAAAATGCGCTTGACGAACCAGATTTGATAGGTTTCGGGATAAAACGACCATGTTCCGCCCAAAATGATCAACTCGATCTTGTTGGTGGGATGGCCGGTTTCGTAGAGCGTGCGCAGCCGGGAGTAGGTTTGCAGGTAGGGATCAAAGTTGTTTTGTTCGGCCCGCTGCGCGCCCGGTTCATTTGCCAGATAACTCTTGGGCATTCGCACATCATTGGGGCAAAATATACATTCACCGGGACACGGGAACGGCTTGGTCAGCACCGTTACCGGGGTCACGCCCGACATAGTGCGGATTGGCTTCATACGCAGCCGCGCCACAATGTCCGGGTCGAAAGACGGCAGGCCGCGCGATCCGGCAAAGGCGCGGTACGCCTGGATCAATTCGTTCTTGCTGAACATACCGCGCCCGTCTTTGGGATGCGCCCGCAGCAGCCGTTCCAGGTCCTGCCGGGAAAACGCGGACTGCTCAATCACAGCCTGCAAGATCGCCACCAGGGGGTCACGATATTGTTCGAGATCAAGGGTTGGTTTGTGTCTCATGAATGAAGCTACAATACACTATCTGAACATCATCAACCGGGAGTTTTACCAGACCACCGCCGCCAGTTTTGACGCCTCGCGCTCACAGCCCTGGCCGGGTTGGGAATACCTGCTGCCCCACCTGGAACCGCCGTTGAGCATACTTGATGTGGGCTGTGGCAACGGGCGATTTGGCCGTTTTCTGATCGATCAACTCGGCACAAACCTAACCTATTATGGCGTCGATAGCAACCCCGACCTGCTCGCCAGCGCCCGGTCCGCGCTGCCCGGTCTGGATGCTCGCCTGGAACACCGCGATATAATCACCGATCCGCTGACCGAGGGCGAGTATGACCTGGTGGCGCTGTTCGGCATGATTCACCACGTACCGGGATTTCAGCAGCGGCGGGACTTCATACACACGTTGGCCCAACGGGTCGCGCCGGGGGGACTGTTCGCGTTCGCGGCGTGGCGCTTTTACGATTACGAACGATTCCGGGACCGGATCGTGCCCTGGCCGGATGATATCGAGGTCGAACGGCACGATTACCTGCTCGACTGGCGGCGCGACGTGCGGGCGGTACGCTACTGCCATTACGTGGACGATGCCGAACACGCCGAACTGGTCACGGCGACCGGACTCACCGAGATCGCAGCGTACCGGGCCGATGGGCACGCCGGGGACGTGAACCGTTACAGCCTGCTCCGGCGGGATAAAAACCATGATTGATACTATACACAACCTGCCCGCCCTGCATGACGCGCTGATCGGATGGTTCGAGCAGCACAAAACCGATCTTCCCTGGCGGCGTACCCAGGACCCTTACGCGATCTGGCTTTCGGAGATCATGCTCCAGCAAACCCAGGTAACAACCGTGATCCCGTATTACAAGCGGTTCCTGGCGCGCTTCCCGACCGTGCGCGATCTCGCCGTCGCGCCGCTGGGCGATGTGCTCAAGCTATGGGAGGGACTCGGTTATTACAGCCGGGCGCGGAACCTGCACCGCGCCGCGCAAATGGTCGTAGACGACTTCGGCGGCAATTTCCCGGCCAGTATACCGAAACTGCGCACACTGCCCGGCGTGGGGCGTTACACGGCGGGCGCGGTGGGAAGTCTTGCGTTTGGACTGGATGTGCCAGTGCTGGATGGCAACGTGATCCGCATCCTGGCGCGGCTGCTCGATATTACCGACGATGTAACACAAGTCACCACCCAAAACGCGCTGTGGAATTTAGTCGAGCAACTTGTACCGGCAGGTCGAGCCGGTCTCTGGAACGAAGGGTTGATGGAACTGGGCCGCCGGGTCTGCATGCCCCAATCACCGGACTGTGCCGCCTGCCCTATCGCGGATCACTGCATGGCGCGGCAGGCGAATACACAAGCAGAGCGCCCGGTCAAACGTCCCCGGCGCAAAATACCCCATTACGACGTGACTGCCGCCGTGATTCAACGCGCCGACGGTTTTATCCTGATCGCGCAGCGTCCGCCGAACGGCATGTTGGGCGGGCTGTGGGAGTTCCCCGGCGGGAAACGCGAACCGGGCGAAACGCTGCCGGACTGCCTGAAACGCGAAATCCGTGAGGAACTGGGAATCGAGATCGCGGTCAAGGATCAAGTCGGCGTGGTGCGCCATGCCTATTCACATTTCCGCATCACGTTGTATGCCTTCATGTGCGAATATGTCAGCGGCCAACCGCAGGCGCTCGAATGCGCGGATTGGACCTGGACCACCCTCGACACCCTGGATCAATACGCCTTTCCGGTCACGGACCAGCAGATCATCGCCATGTTACGAAACGGCGGCGGGCAGTTGGGCATGGATTTGGGAACTTAATCAACAAAACGCTTGACATATCGACATTCATCAATATAATAAAAACATGAGCATCGATCCGGTCATCTTCGCGAAGGCCCTGGCTGACGAAACACGCCAGGAAATCATGCGGCATCTGTGCTGCATCTGGCTAAACGTGAGCGACGTGGTGGATAAGCTTGGCGGCAAGATCAACCAACCAACCGTCAGCCACCACCTCAAAAAGCTGGAAGAGGCAAACCTGGTGCAGGTCCGGCAGGAAGGCCGCCAGCGCTTCTACACACTCAACCAGGAACAGCTAACCGTATGCTGCGGAGTACTGATGCGTGTCTTTGCACCGGACCACGTCGAGGATGACCAGGACGAGAGCGATCCGTAAACGCGCGGCTCTTTTTTTGCTCAAACATATCGATGAATATCAATACAACGAGGTAAACAACCATGTCAAACAAAATCCATGACGCTGTTCAAGAACGCTACGGCGCAATCGCGCGACAGCTCAACGTGATCCAGCCCGCCGAATCAGCCTGCTGTGGCAGCGCCAATGAAATAGCCGCCGACTGCGGTCCCAAACTCTACGACGACGCCCTGCTGGAAGGGCTGCCGGTGGACGTGACGGGGTTGTCGCTCGGCTGCGGCGATCCAGTGAGCATTGCCAGTTTGCGGGAAGGTGAAACCGTGCTGGACCTGGGCAGCGGCGGGGGCATTGACTGCTTTCTAGCAGCGAAACAGGTGGGCGAATCCGGCTACGTGATCGGGGTGGATATGACACCCGATATGCTCGCCAAAGCCAACGCCAATAAGGTTAAGATGGGCGTGGAAAACGTGGAATTCCGCAAGGGCTATATCGAGGACTTGCCGGTGCGAGACAACACGATTGACGTGGTGATGTCCAACTGCGTGATCAACCTCTCGCCGGATAAGACCGCCGTGTTTAGCGAGGTCTTTCGCGTCCTGAAACCGGGTGGACGGGTATCGATCAGCGATATTGTGACCGAAGGCAATTTCACTGACGCGCTGCGCGCCGATCTGTCACAATGGGCGGAATGTGTAACGGGCGCAATTGATGTCGAAGCATACACCGGCCTGATGCGCAAGGCAGGGTTCGTCACTATTGAAGTTGTGGACAAAGTGGAAACAGGCGTGGTAAACCGCAAACCCGGAATGCCGCGCATCTTCAGCGCACGGATCACCGGCTATAAACCGAACATTTCCTAATAACCAGACCGGGCGATCTGGGGAAGATCGCCCGGTCAACTTACCACGCTCAGACGACCATAACTTCGCTACCGGTCGCTTCTTTCAACGCCGGGCTGAGCGTATTTTCCAGGTATTCCAGCGTCGTCACGTTGGCGTCAGCCGGACGGCCCAGCACGATCAGAGTCGCTTCGACTTCTTTAGCGGCGTCAATCAAGGCGGGCTTAAAATCACCGGTACGGACGGTAAAATCGGCCTCAACTCCGGCTTTCTCGGCGCGCTCTTTTGCCATCAGCAGCAGAAACTCGCCCAGATGCTCCATTTCGGCTTCCATGCCGGGAACGCGCGGCTTGGTGAAATGATCCATGAAGCTCACGTCCGCAACAAAAATAAACACCAATTTGGCCTCGCGCTCTTTGGCAAGCTCAATGGCCCGCTGCTGCGTGCGAATGCTCGCTTCGCCGCCGCGTGTGGCGCATAATATAACACTCATAATTTCGCCTATCCTCCCAGGACCTCGAAGCGGAACAACAGCCACAGACTCCCAACCAGCAGGGTTAGTATGGTTACAGGCACACTGACTTTTGCAAACTTGCCAAACGAAAGCGGATACCCGGCCCGTTCAGCAACACCTGCCGTCATCAGGTTCGTTTCACCGCCAATCAAAAAGCCATTGCCACCCATCGCGGCTCCCATCGACAGCCCGTAGTATAGTATCTTATTGCCGGCTGCACCGGAAATATTGCCCGACAAATACTCAACAACCGGCAGCATCGAAGCCGCCAGCGGGATATTGGCAATTGAGAACGACAGGAACCCAACTCCCAACACAATCACGAACACCCCGGCATAAAGATTACTGCCGACCACATCACCCATAAACCCGGCAATGGTGCTGATCAGACCCACTTCCTGGATCGAGCCAACCAGCATAAACAGCGCCATGAAGAACACCAGTGTCGTCCAATCCACCAGACTGAGCATTTTCTGCACGTCGGTCTCTACCCATACTAGCATCACCGTCGCCGCCAGTAAAGCGGTCACGGCGGGAACCATGTGCAATCCCTCGCCAATGGCAAACACCACTATGGTCAAGACAAAAACCAACAGCGACTTGCGCAGCACCTTGACGTTTTTAATCTTGGCATTTTCCTCCAACTTCGCATAGAGCGTCGGCGAAATGCCTTTTTCTCCCTTGTTGTACACATTGCGATAGTGCCACAGCACGTACAGGGTCATTACCACCAGGGCCAGAATCACGCCTATCGTCTGGTTGATCAAAAAGTCGTTGAACGAAATTTCGGCATACGCGCCGATCAGGATGTTGGTCGGCGTACCGATCAGGGTGCTGATCCCACCGATATTGGAAGCCATAATTTCAGGAATCAACAGCGAGGTCGGCGGCAAATTCAACGCGATAGCGATCTCCAATGTGATCGGCACCATCAACAGCATTGTCGTCACGTTATCCAACAGCGCCGAGGCCAGTGTCGTAATGATCACCAATACAATCACCAACGTTGTAGGCTGGCCGCGACTCCAACGGTAGGCTTGAAATGCCAACCACTGAAACAGACCGGTAGCCTCGATCACGCTGACGACGATCATCATGCCCATCACCAGGAAAATCACTTCCCAGTTGATATAGGTCAGCGCGCGCTCAAAATCGAAGACATGCAGGTCTTCCGAAATGAGGTTTCCGCCAAAAGACGTGACCGCGAACACAACCGCCACGCCAAACAGAGCAGCGGTCGCGTTGGGCATTCTCTCGAATGCGATCACCAGCAGGACAAACACAAACGTGATCGCGGCCACCCAGAACCCCAGAGCGTACCGGTAGCCCATCTCAACATCACCCAGGTTCAGCGATTCGCCCTGTTTGAGCGATAATACCTGTTCTTCATTCAATTTAATCGGGTCCATGGCATAGTGAGGATGCTCGATTTCGATCTCAACCGAATGTTCCGGCAGCCGGGGCAGCGCAATCTCCCACAAACCATCCTCGCGGCTCTCCACGGTCGCAACCGACGTATCTTCCTCGTCAAATAACAGGGTCAATTCCGCCACAGCAATGGGCTGTCCCTGTGGATTCTGCAAAAAGCCCACCAAAGCGGGCAAACTCTCGTTACCGTCGCCATCCTGCCCACTGGCCGGAGCAGGGTCCGGCAGCCAGAGCCAAATCGCCGCCACCAAACAAAATAAAGCCAACCCATAACGCCAAAATGTCCCACGCATGTCACCCTCCATCATGGCGGCGCTCGCCATTGTTTACCATTAGCCAACCGAATATAACACGCTCATTCCGGACATATTACGGGCGAACGTGCCCTTCACCCACAATCAACCACTTGTACGACGTCAGTTCTTCCAACCCCATCGGCCCGCGCGCGTGCAGCTTTTGCGTGCTGACGGCGATTTCCGCCCCCAGACCAAGCTGGCCGCCATCGGTGTAACGGGTAGACGCATTGATATAAACCGCCGCCGAATCGACCTCGTTCAGGAAACGTTCCATCGAGGTCGGATCCGAAGTCAAAATACCGTCCGAATGCGCGGTGCTGTGCCGGTAAATGTGTTCCAGGGCGGCATCCAGGTCCGGCACGACGCGAATCCCCAGGATCAGGTCCAACCATTCGGTATCCCAGTCACCATCACCGGCAGGCTGGATATTATCCGCCGTGCCTGCAATCGCTGCCGCCGCCTCGTCCACGCGGAACCGCACGCCGTCCGCCGACAACCGCGCGATTATCCGGGGGATAAACTGCGCGGCGATGGATTCCTGTACCAGCAGCGTGTCGAGCGCATTACAGACCGAAGGGCGCTGAACTTTCGCGTTCTGCACAATGTCCTCGGCCGCCTTCAAATCCGCCGTCGAGTCCACGTACAGGTGACAGATACCGATCCCGCCCGTGATGACCGGAATCGTGCTGTTTTCCCGGCAGAAGGTATGCAGGCCGCTGCCGCCGCGTGGAATAATCATATCCACGTACCGGTCCAGCCGCAGCAGTTCGCGGACATAGCCGCGATCCGTATCGCGGATCAACTGCACGGCATCCGGCGGGAATCCTACCGATTCTAACGCGGCACAAATCGCGTCCACCAACGCTATATTGCTGCGCAGGGTTTCCTTCCCGCCGCGTAGAATCACAGCGTTGCTGGTTTTCAGGGCGAGGGCCGCTACATCTACCGTGACATTCGGGCGCGCCTCGTAGATCACGCCCAACACGCCCACCGGCACGCGGCGTTTGCACACCTTCAATCCATTAGGCAGCGTGCGAATATTGAATTCCTCCCCCACCGGATCGGGCAGTTCGGCCACGCGACGCACATCGGCGGTGACGCCTTCCAGACGCTTCGCCAGGTTGAGCCGGTCCAATAAGGCCGGAGTCAACCCTGCCGCGCGCCCGTCTTCCATATCCGCCGCATTCGCCGCGAAAATCGCATCACGGCGCGCGTCAATCTCGTCCGCGATTGCGCGGAGCGCGTCATTTTTGGCCGCCGTGTCAAATTTACGCAGGGCAAAAGCGGCGGCTTTTGCCTGCTGGCCGAGAACCTGCATATCCACTGCCATGACGTTTTCTCCTCCTACCTCACATCAAAACCATATTGTCGCGGTGAATGGCTTCATCGCCATAGGTATAACCCAAAATGTCTATGATATCCTGCGAGCGGTGCCCGCGTATCTGTTCCAGTTCGACGCTGCTGTAATTCACCAACCCCTGGGCGATGGGACGATCCTGCCGGTCTGTTACCAGCACAACCGCGCCGCGCTCGAAGCCATTGTTGAGGTGCAAAACGCCAACCGGCAGCAAACTCGCGCCCTGCTGGGTAAGCACGCGCACGGCTCCATCATCAATCTGTAATGCGCCTTGCGGACGTTCCGCCAACAACCAGCGTTTATGGCTTTCAACCTGGCCGACCGACGGCACAAACGTCGTCCCTAACGATTCGCCGGCCATCAACCGCAGCAGAATATCCGGCGTATTCCCATTTGCAATGATCGCGCGGGTGCCGCTGCGCATGGCAAGCTGCGACGCCTGGATTTTTGACACCATCCCGCCAACTCCCAGCCCAGACACGCTCACCCCGGCCAATGCGCGAATCCGCTCATCAATGGCGCGCACCTCCGGGATCAAGTGGGCCTCCGTATCCAGGCGCGGATCACGATCATATAACCCGTCCTGGTCGGTGAGGATGATCAGCAGGTCGGCGTTAAGCAGGTTGGCAATCTGGGCCGACAGGGTATCGTTATCCCCAAACTTGATCTCCTCAACGGCCACTGTATCATTTTCGTTGATCACCGGCACAATGCCGTAATCCAGCAGCGTATTGAGCGTATCGCGCGCGTTCAAGTAGCGCGTGCGGTGTGACAGGTCATCATGCGTCAGCAGCACCTGCCCGATGTGCGTATCGTACAGGCCAAATAACATACTGTAGACCTGCATCAAGTAACCCTGTCCCACCGCGCTCAGCATCTGTTTGGCAGGCAGGTGATTGGGCAAACTCGGATTTTCCAGCAGTTCCCGGCCCGCCGCCATTGCCCCGGAAGACACCACCACGACCCGGTGTCCATCCTGGCGCAACGTGACCAACTGGCGAATGATATCCACCATGCGCGGGCGCGAGAGATCGCGCGTCCCACCGGTGAGCGTACTGGTACCCAATTTTACGACGACGGTTTGTATTGTTTTTATCATAGGTCCACACCTTAGATTTACCCCAGAGACTGCACTATCCCGGCCTATCCGTCAAGGAATCTATGTGGTATTTTTGCCTAGAATGGTTGATAGTGGGGCGAAGTTGCTAGGATTCTATTGGATAAGCTTACACTCAGTGGAGCAAATACATATGCGTGTTGCCATTATTGGGTCTGGCCCCTCGGCGTTTTACGCTGCGGCGCAGTTGTTCCGGCAGCAGGATCAGCGTGATCAGCCGATAGAAGTGGATATGTTTGAACGCCTGCCTACACCTTTTGGCCTGGTGCGCGGAGGAGTCGCGCCCGACCACCCAAAAATCAAGTCGGTCACGCGCGTGTATGACCAAACCGCTGCACATCCCAACTTTCATTTCTACGGCAACGTCACATTCGGGCAGGACATCACGCACGCCGACCTGATTGCACACTACCACGCGATCATTTATGCCGTCGGCGCACAAACCGACCGCCGGATGGATATTCCGGGGGAAGACCTGCCGGGCAGCCATCCCGCCACCGAGTTTGTAGGTTGGTACAACGGCCATCCCGATTACCGCGACCTCACCTTTGATCTCAGCCAAGAGCGTGTCGCCGTAATCGGCAATGGTAATGTGGCAATGGATGTAGCCCGCATCCTGACCCGCACAGAACACGAGCTTCACGAAACCGACATCGCCAATCATGCGCTTGACGCGCTGCGACACAGCCGGGTCAAGGAAGTTTATATCCTGGGGCGACGCGGTCCGGCGCAGGCCAAGTTTACCAACCCCGAACTCCGGGAACTCGAAACGCTGGCCGATGTCGATATCGTGGTCGCGCCCGGCGATATCGAACTCGATCCGCTGAGTCGTGAATACATCCTATCCAGCAATGACCGCGCAGCGGAACGCAACTACCAGTCTCTTGAACAATTCGCGCTGACCCCGCCTGAAGGCAAATCCCGACGACTCATCATGCGTTTCCTGGTATCGCCGGTGGAATTGCTCGGCAGTGACCGGGTTGAGGCGATAAAGCTGGTGCAAAACGAACTGTACCAGCGGGATGACGGCGACCTCCTCGCTCAGCCTACCGGCGAACACGAAATCATCCCGGTGGGACTGGTTTTTCGTTCGATTGGCTACCAGGGCGTTCCGCTGCCGGGCGTGCCATTTGACACGAACCAGGGCATTATCCCGAACCAGATGGGGCGCGTCGTGGATAACTCCGGCCAGCAAGTCGTCGGGGAATACGCGGTGGGCTGGATTAAGCGCGGGCCAACCGGCACGATTGGCACCAACAAGCCTGATGCCCAGGAAACGGTTCACATGCTGCTGGACGATGTACAGAACGATAATTTGCTAACCCCGGCCCATCCTACACGGGAAGCAGTCGAGGAACTGCTGCGCGCGCGCGGGGTACGCTTTGTAACGTATGATGATTGGCGCACCCTGGACCAGATCGAAATAGAACGCGGCGCGGCGATAGGTCGCCCGCGCCGCAAATTCAGCCGCGTTGAGGATATGTTGGCCGCGCTAGCTCAGCACGAACAGGCGACCACTACCACATTTTAACCTGCGAGGCAGAAAAACGATCCTGGCACGCGCTAGCGGCAGGTCGCGTCTTCGTTAATGCCAAGATTAAACACATCAGACACTACCGGGATATCATCCCACCAGCACTGAGCGTCAATGATGATACCGCCGATCACCGAGGTCACGATGCACAGCACCAGGAAACAGCCACATCCCAGGATCGCCCAACGTCCCGCGCCGCCGCCCTCATAGGGTTCGTCCTGGTAGTCGTATACGTTCTCATAGGCCATCGGCGGCTGCGAGCCAGGACGACCGGGCATGGGATACGACGAGGACGGTTGAGCCGGTACGCCATAACCGCCGCTGTATGGTGCCGCGGGCGGATGCTGCGCATAGCCGCCTGGCCCCGCCGGTGCGCCATATTCACCACCCGGCGCGCCACCACCAACCATCGTCGCGGCCTGGGCAGCCGATTCGTAGGCTAACGTCACCGTTTCGCCCAACCCCAACATATCGTTATATTGCAGTGGGTAGGCACCCTGAAGTCGCTGCCCGTTGACAAAGGTGCCATTGGTCGAGCCGTTATCCTCAACCGTGAACCCGCCGCCGCCCTGGGTTAACCGGCAGTGGTGACGACTGACTTCTGGGTCATTGATCACAATATCATTGGTGATATCGCGTCCTATCGTAATCGTGCTCTTGTCCAGCTCATAAATCTTATTGGGTTGCGGACCACGACGCACAATCAGCCGGAAGCTGCTAGCTTGCATGAATCTTGCCTCCTCGCGCGCAGGAAGTGGCGGGTGCTATCTTATTGATACCGCTTCGGAGTATAAGGTTATTGCTAAAGGATGTCAACATTGACGGCCCCTGTGCGTGTCGCTACAGTAAAAATCACCGAATAGAAAACGCCACCCATCATCGCGTGGCGTTACACATCCATTATTTCCAGACCATCAGGAACCGCACTATGTAAAATCGCGCAGTTGGCGGGACCGGCGCGGGTGGCGCAACCGGCGCAGCGCTTTTCCTTCGATCTGGCGAATCCGCTCGCGCGTCAGGCCGAACTTCTGGCCGACTTCCTCCAGCGTGTAACTGCGGCCATTTTGCAGCCCGAACCGCAGCCGCAGAATCCGCGCTTCGCGCGCGGTGAGCGTGCCAAGCACCTCTTCGACCTTCTCACGCAGCAAGTTCTGGTACGCGCTCTGAGTCGGGGTGGGCGTTGTCAAGTCTTCGATAAAACTGCCCAACTCGCTGTCTTCTTCCTCACCGACCGGGCGTTCCAGGCTCATCGGACGCCAACTGACCTTGAGCATCCACTGCACTTTGCGCGGTTCCAATTCCATTCGCTCAGCAATTTCTTCCGGGGTCGGCTTCCGGCCATTTTCCTGTTCAAGCTGGCGGGCCGTTTTGTAGAGGCGGCGGATCCGATCCGACATGTGGACCGGGACGCGGATCGTGCGTCCCTGATCGGCAATGGCGCGGGTAATCGTCTGGCGAATCCACCACGTCGCGTAGGTGCTGAAACGATAGCCGCGCGTATAATCAAACTTCTCGACGGCTTTCATCAGCCCCAGGTTGCCTTCCTGGATCAGATCGAGAAAATGGACGCCCCGCCCCATATATTTTTTGGCGATACTGACCACCAAACGGGTATTAGCCTTGATCAGATGGTCACGAGCCGCTTTGCCGTCTTCAACCGTCTGCGCCAACTCAGCGAGAACGGCGGGGTCGCCGGTATCGCCAAGCCGCGCCAATTCCGCACGGGCCGCGTTTCCGGCTTCCAGACGCTTCGCCAGATCAACCTCTTCTTCAGTGCTCAGCAGCGGCACGCGGGCCATCTCTTTGAGATACAGCCCTACTGTATCGTCCGACGATACGCCGCTCAGGTCAAAGGCATCATCGTCGTCATCATCGTCATCATCATCGATCCCGTCGTCGTCGAGCTTATCCGAGTTGATATCGCCCGGTTTGTCGCCAAATATCTCGACGCCCGCCGTATTCAGCCATACAAAAATATCTTCGATCTGCCGCATGGCTTCGTCGGTATCGGGCAAAACTTCAAGAATATCGTCCGTGGTCAAAAAACCCTGGTTGTCAGCCTTCTCCAAAAGCGTATTCATCAAATCAGCCTGTGGATGCTGACTATCCTGCCGGTCTGTATCGCTATAGCCCGCCAATGTCAAACCCCCTTCTTACACAACGTACAGCCCCTAATTATAGGAACCATCCAACCCAGCTAATCGTTTGAAGGTGCAGCTTTGGTCAATTGCGCCAGAATCGCCAAGCGAGGATCAATATCGTTCTGCTTGCAGTCACATGCTGCCTCGTTCAAGTTCTGCCCGCATTCCGGGCAAAGACCGGCGCAATCCGGACGGCATAACACCCCCATCGGGGTAGCCAGGATCGCCTCCTCGCGCAGCAAGGGAGCCAAGTCTAAAATGCCGGTTTCATCAACTGAATACAAAATATCGGGAGAGGCAGGAAAGGAATATAGCTCCTCGATTTCGAGCGCTACGGGGACTAAGGTGAGATCAAGACAGCGCGAACACTCACTGATCACGGGCATCCGCAGCTTGCCCTGTACCAGAATGCCGCGCGAATTACGGCTGAGGCGCAGCTTGCCGCGCAGATAGTCCAATGCCAGATCGTCGGCCACATGCACGCGGGGCAAATCAAGTTCAATCGTGCGCTGGTACCCCACGCCTTCGGCCAGCAAAAAGCCAACATTGATTTTCAGCACGCGGCGATTTACAAAACTTTGAGGCTGATAATTAGTCACAACAGCCAGCCCTTTGATGGCAGGTAGGAAAAAAGTAAGCCGCCAGTTCGTATAATGCCATAGAATGCGGCCTCATCTTGAAGTTGTGTCATTGTCAGTGACATGATTATAATGCTTTCTGCATTCTATGTCAAGCAAACCATCAATTTATTAACCAGAAATTAACTTTGAGGGCCACACAAATTTTATAACCCATTAACAATCTCGTCTTTCTAAATTCTTCTCGTCCATTGTGCTCATCCCCGCCAGCCATCATGGTAGAGCCGGTTTACCGTCGTTTTACTCTTATCTTTGAATCCGTTATAATAATCCGCGCATTGTATGCAGCCAATATCTGTTCATAGTTGCATACCAACGGTACCGGAGTCAATCCCCCAAATCTCTCATGTATTCACTCATGGACGATGCCTCATGCAAATCCTTGTGACCGGAGCTGACGGGCAGCTTGGTAGCTGTCTGGTCCACACACTACAACAGCAGGGCCATACCGTCACCGGGGTCGATATCGACACGATGGATATCGTGGACGATGCCAGTGTTGCCCGGACGTTTGATAAAACTCGTCCCAACCTCGTGATCCACTGCGCAGCGTTAACCCACGTCGATCACTGCGCCGAACACCCGGATGAGGCCGTACACGTCAACGGGTTCGGCACGCAAACCGTCGCGTTGGCGTGCCAACGGTATGACGCGGCCATGCTGTATATCAGCACCAACGAAGTCTTCGCGGGCCGGACCTATCACCAATACCAGGAATACGACCGTCCCGATCCGGTCAATCCTTATGGTTATAGCAAATGGGTTGGTGAACAGGTAATCCGCGACCTGCTTCCCCGGCATTATATTGTGCGAACCTCGTGGTTGTTCGCGCATGGGGGCCGCAACTTCGTCCATACCATCCTGCGGCTGGCAAACGAGGGTAAAGGACTGCGGGTGGTCACAAATGAGATCGGCTGTCCCACTTACGGCCCGGATTTGGTCACGGCCATCACCCAACTGATCGCCACCGGACGGTACGGCATCTATCACCTGGCAAACAGCGGCCACACATCACGCTACGATTTCGCCCGCCACCTGCTCGATCTGGCCGGATATGCCGACATGCCGATTACGCCTATCGCATTGGCCGAATACCAACGGGCATCCCGCGCGCCCGAATATGCCATTTTGCGCAACGTCGCGGCAGCGCGGTTGGGAATCACGCTGCGG
>JAFGTJ010000112.1 GCA_016934195.1 Anaerolineae bacterium
CCGCGCCCTCCCCAAAAAACAAACAGGGCGCAGCAAGCAGCGCCCCTACGAAATGTGGTCCCATTGAATTCGCCAACAACATCAACTTTTGCACGCACCCAATGATTCCCTGGTGCTTACGGTGATTCGTGCTATCATCGTCCACTGGGCCTGGATTTGTCCCGCGATGTAACGGGCAACTATCCCATCGGACACAACATCATGGATTGGCAAAGTAAACTCAAACAGGAACGGGCATTCCTCCGCGAACAAATTCATCAGGCGGATCTCAAAATCCGGCGGCTGGAGGGGGCGCTGGCATCCTGCCATAACTGCCTGGAACACGACGGGCTGGAACGCATGTTGCGCGCCGCCCAGGTCACGCGCGCGGTACTCGACGACTTGCTGAAACGTCAAAGTTGTGAAGATGCCCTGTCGCTGGAATCCGCGATCTGCTGCATGATCAACGTACAAAAACACATCGTGGCGCGGCTGTCGCACGGCTGGCGGCGGGGGCATCCCACCCCGCCCGGTTACTGGGAAGCCGAACAGCGGGTTATGTTTCTGGAACAACTGCTGCGCGGCGTCCACGCCTGGGAAACCGGGCGACCGCTGTATGCTCCCGGCGCGAATGGTCACATTCCCGCCGCCGCCAAGCCGCTGCCCGATCCGACCCACTTTGGCACGGTTTACAGCCATCCCTGGTACATCACCGGGCCGGATACGCGCAATGGCAGCGCGACCGCCGATCATCACGATACCCTTTCCCAGAATAATACGGTAGAGAGCCTGGACGCGCTGCGTGACGCGATCTACGAGCAGTTGGCCGATATCAAGTTCCCTGAAAATCACCTGGAAGTTACGCTGTTGGATGACGGCATGGTGATCGTCAAGGGGTGGGCGCATACCGGCGCGCAGCGCGAAGCCGCGATCCAGGCAATCATTGAGACGAAGGACATTCACGAAGAATTGTGTGATATCGAGGTCACGACGCCGGAGCGGTGCCCGATCTGCCACCCCAACTCAGACCCGGATTCGCCCGGCAAATCAAATCGAGCTAAATCGCGCAAATCGAGTACAATTAAACATAACTAACTTTTTCATACTGCGCGGTGGATTTTCGTATGCAAGACTTATCCGGGACTCAACTAGGCCAGTATCAACTGATAAAACCCATCGGCAAAGGCGGCATGGCAACCGTCTACCTCGCGTACCAGCCGAGCATGAACCGCGAGGTTGCCATCAAAATTATCATGCCGGAACTGGCATCAGACGAGGAGTTCATCGCCCGCTTCGAGCGCGAAGTGGAGATCGTCGCCCGGTTGCAGCATCCCAACATCCTGCCGGTATACGATTCCGGGCGGGACCGGAATCTGACCTACCTGGTGATGCAGTTGCTCGTCGGCGGCAGTCTGGCCGACGAACTGGGCCGGGGACCGCTGCTTCCCGACCGCGTGATCAAGCTCACCGAACAAATCGGGGCCGCGCTGGATTATGCCCACACCCGCAAAATCGTACACCGCGACCTGAAGCCGACCAATGTGCTGCTGGACGAGATGGGTAACGCCTTTTTGACCGATTTTGGCATCGCCAAGCTGATTCGGACCAGCGCGACCAGCGGCCTGACCCAACCGGGGGCCGTGATGGGCACGCCGACCTATATGTCGCCGGAACAATGGCGCTCCGATCCGGTCGATGGGCGCACCGACGTATACGCGCTCGGCGTGATGCTGTACCAGATGTTGGCCGGAGAAGTGCCGTTCACATCCAAAACGCCGCACAGCCTGATGTACCAACATCTGGACGAACTGCCGCCGCCGCCCCATTCGCTCAATCCCCAACTGCCGCCCGGTGTCGATTCCGTACTGGCAAAAGCGCTCGAAAAAGACCGCAATAAGCGCTACGCCTCCGCGACCGAGTTGGCCCATGACCTGGAAACCGCGTTGAAACACCCCACACGGATGCCGCCCCAACGCCCGTCCAGCCAACGGCCCGCCAGCCAGCGCCCGGCCTCTGAGCCGTCGCTTAACGAGGGACTGCCCCCGCGCCCGGTTCATTCGAGCGGAAATTCTTGGGAAAACCAGCCCCGGCGACCGACTCCCACGCATTCGCAGCCGTCTTATTCCGGCCAACCGGCCCGGCCCAATCCGCCCCCCCCATCGCGCACGGCGAGCCAGCAGCAAACCATGCCGCCGCGCAGCGGGTCGGAACAGCCCACCCGGTTTGGCACGATGGGCGGCGGCGTCCCGCCGGTTGGCACGGTGCCGCCCAGAGGCGCGATGCCGTCCAGCAGCTATGAGGCAACCTCGGCGCAGCGCCCCACCGAATACGGCCACCCGCGCACGCCGCCGCAAACCGAATCGTATCGTCCCAAAACGCCCTACCAGGACGAATCACAGCGGGGCGGGCTGGTCAAGATGCTCTGGATCGTCGGCCTCGTGATCCTGTCGCTGGCGGTGCTGGCGGCGCTGGTCATCCTGATCTGGTGGGTGTCTAACAACATGGATTCCAATGATTCATCTCCCACCGCGCCGCCTTCCCAGACTCAAACCACTCCGACCAGCACATCTGACGCGTCGCTCCCTTCCATCCCGCCGCCCGCCATCACCGAATTGACGGCGGAGAACACGTATGTCCCCGTCAACCAGCCGGTCTTCATCCATTTCACCGCCGAAGGCCAGGCCGGAATTACCCACATCTACCTGTACCGGGATAACAAACTTATCCTGTCCCACATTGCCAACGGGCAGGGTAAATATCTCGGCGCGATCAGTTACACTCCCACCGAAACGGGCGTCCATTACCTGGAAGTCAGGGCCGCGAGCGGACCGGAAGAGAATGAGGTGCTCAGCGCCCCGGCCCAACTGATCCTGGTCGTAAGATGAGCGGCGGGAACGTGGGATAATGCCAGACCCGTTACTGGTCCAGTATGGCTGCGGGCTGTGCGCGCCCACCACATGGCGGAATTTTGATATCAGCCCGTCGATGCGCCTCCAACGCTTACCCATCATAGGCCGGTTTTTTAAGGGCGGACGGTTCCCCGACTGGCCCGCCAACGTCGAGTATGGCAACATCGTGACCGGCCTTCCCGTCGCGCCCAACTCGTGCCGCGCGATCTACTGCTCGCATGTGTTGGAACATCTGGCCCTGGATGAATTCCGGCGCGCGCTGCAACACACCTACCGCTACCTGGAACCGGGCGGCGTTTTCCGGTTCGTTCTGCCCGACCTGGAATTTTTCATCAAGCGCTACCTGATGTCGGACCAGCCCGATGCCGCGTTAAAGTTCGTAGGCAATACGCGGTTGGGCCGGACCACGCGCCCGCGCGGGCTGCGTGGACTGCTTCATTGTGCGTTGAGCAACAGCGCTCACCTGTGGATGTGGGATTTTAAGGGGCTGTCGCACGAATTGCAGCAGGCCGGATTCGTGGACATCCGGCGGGCCGAATTTGGCGACTCGGCGCTGCCGTACTTCCAGGACGTTGAAGACCCGGCTAAATGGCCCAATCGCTTAGGGATCGAATGTATGAAATGAGTTTTGAAAGGGTTCCTCATGAAAAATTTACTACTGATCGGCGGCGCGGTGATCCTGGTCCTGACCGGCATCCTGACACCGCCCGCTGCCCCCGCGACCGCCCAAACGGATGATTTTCTCGACCAATTAGCCGAAGATACCTGGAATTATTTATTGTGGGCGCAGGATGGTTACGGCCACCATCTGCCCTGGAGCTGGCGTTCGGACCAGCCACCGTATAACACGGTCGGTAACGGCGACTACGCCAACCCGACCGAGATCGGCCTGCTGATGCTGTGTTACCTCGGCGCGTATGAGATGCGGCAGCCCTGGAGTCCTGACTGGCCGACCACCGAAGCGGCCATCAGCGCCACGCTCGACCAGTTGGAAGCATGGCAGAACGACGCAAACTCGTACCAAAACAGCGTGTTTTACCAGGGATACCATATCAATAACAATCCCCCCACCGTTGGCCCCAGCGCTTACGATCATATCGTCCCTTCCATCGACAACGCATTTTTAGCGGCCAGTTTGCTTGTTCTCCGGCAGGCCGCCACGCACAGCCCCTACTTGATCCAGAAGGTCAACGGCGTCCTGGACGACATGAATTTTCTGCTGTGGTATGACCGGGAAACCCACCTGTTTTACTGGGGCGGCAGCGACGATTCCCAGGATGGGGGTTGGGCCGATTACTGGTCGAACGAGAACCGGATCATCAACGTGGTGGCGTATGCCCTGGGACAGTTAGGGCGCGAGGAATACCTGCTCAGTCTGGACGCGCTGACAGCTAACCCCAGCCCGCCGTATGCCGGAATCACGGTAGAAAAAGTGAACTGGGACGGCTCGTACTTCACCTATACCACACCCGCTATGTTCCTGCGGGAAATGGGCACGCCCTACGGCACGGGGACCATTAATCCGGCGACCCAGGCTCAGATCGCCTATGCCACCAACGAGGGCTATACGGCCTGGGGATTGTCGGACTGCTTCGGCATCCGGTTTGAGGGGTACATGCTTCAGGGCGCGCCGCCTTCGGCGTTGGGAGGATTCGTCGAGCAGCGTCCCGGACTGGTGACGCCGCACACTGCCGCGCTTGCCCTGATGACCGGTTATCGTGACGAGGCGATCACGACGTTGCAGTTCATGAAAGACACGTTCAAAAACATTCCCGGCGAACCGGACTTCTATCACCCTGTTTATGGGTTCCGTGACAGTGTGATGGCCGATCCGTTTCTCCCCAATGGCGATTCCAACCCTGATTACGGCGTGCCCGGCTACCGTTTTAGCATGTTGGGCCAGGGCTGGATTTTCCTGTCGATTGCCAACGACCGGACCGGGTTCCTGTGGGACTATTTTTACTGGAACGATGGCGTCCGGCGCGCGCACCAGGGCATGTTTGGTATACAGGAAAGCGGCTGCTACCCGGTCGAGGGATCGCCCGGTATGGTGATCTGCGGGTCGGATTAGGCGCAGCGAATCATCGCCGCCTCGCCCCAGGTGCGTTCGGATTTGGGGGCAGAAATTTTTTTTCACCACAGAGACACAGAGGGTAGGACTACAGAATAGCGTGATCGGTAGTTAGCCCCTCCCCCTGGCCCCCTCCCCACGTTGTGGAGAGGGGGAAAACGGTGCGC
>JAFGTJ010000522.1 GCA_016934195.1 Anaerolineae bacterium
ATGCACCACGTTGGGATACGGGATCGTCAGCACGATCACACCGCCGGGAACCAATACGCGGTTGGCTTCGCGCAGCGCGGGGCCGGGGCCATGCTCGAAGTGTTCCAGCACACCAAACGAGAGATAGCCGTGCAGCGAATTGTCCGCGTAGGGCAGAGCGTGAACGTCGCCCGCCTGGACCGGAATGGCCGGTTCGTAAGCGCGCAGCGTGTGCAGCGCGTTTTCGGCGTAATCCAATCCCATCATCTGGAAGCCCATATCGCGCAGCGCGAACATGACCGCGCCCAGACCGCAGCCCGCTTCGAGGATGGTGCCTTCTTTGGACAGGTAGGCGGGGAATACGCCCAACTGGTCATCGGTACGTTTTTCCTTCAGCGCCGCGATCTCGACCTCGACGCTGGCATTTTCCCAGATATCTTCCCAGGATTGGCGGGTTTGATCGTAGAGTTTGCTCATGATATCAGCCGTTTACCGTGTGCCTTCAGGAATGATAAAAGCCTGTTCGTCGTCAAAGGGTGGGATTTTGCTGCGATCCAATTCGCGGATCACTTTAGCCGGTGTCCCGGCGGCGAAGCAGTACGGCGGGATGTCCTTCATCACAACCGAGTTACCGCCGATCACCGCGCACTCGCCAATCGTCACGCCGCTCGTGACCATCGTATTCGAGCCGATGAACGCCCCGCGCCCGATTCGCACCGGGCCAACCGTCACCGGGAACAGCTCGTCCTTGAGTGGGGAATGGGCAAAATCGGTGTGCGAGACGTAGCTGGTATCGTTGCCAAGTGTGCAGTAATCGCCAAAGGTCACTTCGTCGGACAGGTCCACCAGCACGCGCCGCCCGGAAAACATCATGTGGCCCACTTGCATGTTGCTAAACCAGGACTTGTGAATCGTCGCCAGCCGCAGCCCGTCGCCCCAAACGGCGCTGTCGGCCACCGTCGCCCCGAACGCGCGCAGCACCGGGTTGATGTAGCGTTCCGGCAGGCGCTCCACGAAGTTCGCTACCTCATCGATGCCCCACAGAAAAGCCAGCAGCTTAGCGCGCAGCACGATCTGGCGCGTGGCGACCGGGCGCGCGATGGTGCGGTAGACTCCGGCCACGTAATGGCCCACCAATCCGCGCCGCTCGACCGACCGGCGGCCTTCTTCATCTAACCTGAATTTCTCAGCGATCCCGTGCATGTGTTTCCTCGATCATGTTTCCTCGATCAGAGCGATTAACCGCGCCATGCGCTGGTCATAGGTGTGGTGGGCGTAAACGTGCGCCTGTCCTGCCGCCGCGATCTGCTGGCGTTCGGTGGGATGGTCCAGGTAATGGGCGACCAGTTCGCGCAGGTGATCGTGATCGCGGTACGTGACGAGGTGTTCGCCGACCGTGAACCACTGCGCGATACCGGGCCGGTCATCGGTGACCTGGAACGCGCCCACGCCGCACACCTCGAACAATCGCATATTGCCGCCGTAACGCATAAAATCGCCGTGCGTATTGATCACGATCCGCGCCGCCTGGGTGATGCGCAGCATGTCCGCGCCGAGCGCCGTTCCGCGATGGTACGGGCGCAGCGACGGCGGGACTTCGTGGACGCTCCAGATGCCCAGGTCAAATTCGCGCAGCGCTTCCAGGGCCGCGATCCGTTCGCCGTACAGGTTGGCGGGAACCAGTGTCCCGACCACGCCCACGTCACACGCATAACGCGCCCGTTCCTCGTCGGTGAGATCATACGCCCGGTGGAAATCAGGATCAACGGCGGACATGGGCAGCGCCTCGACGCGCCGCGCGCCCAGTTCGCGCCACTGGATCGCGTGGTAAAAATCGTTGGCGACCACCAGATCGACCAGCGGCGCGGCGGCGCGTTCGACCGGGCGCGAAAATACAATCGGTGACGTGCCGCAGCCGTACACCAGTGCCGCGCCGTGTTCGCGTTTGAGCGCGGCCAGCGTTTCCGGCAGGATCACACCGTTATCGCCGACCATGACCAGCACATCGGGCCGGAATTCGCGCGCCTGCTCGATCAAGCGGCGGTTGCGCAGCCGGAAATCGGGGTTCAGCGCCGGGACTCGTCCCGCCAGCGCATTGATCGCCCGACCGACCGTGAGACGCTGCGTCATGCGCAGTTGGCCGGATTTTGCCCAGGGCCACGCGCTTTCCGAACGCCAGAAGACCGCGCACTCGTGACCCAGTTTGCGCAGCGCCTTGACCCAGAAATAATGTCCCTGCGAGGGCGGAAATACCGGGTCCTGACCGGATTCGGCGCGGGCCTTGTCCAGTTCGCCGGGATGGTGCAGCGGCGCGATAAACAGGATTCTCATACTAATTTCCGTTTCCAATAGCGCCCGATCACGCTGCCGCCGGGCATTGCCATCGCCAGCCGGTAGATCAGGTCCCAGTCGTCGGATGCAATCGCGCCGCTGACCAGCACCAGCCCAATATACACTGGCACGCCTGTTACTGCCGCCAGGATCGGGTGAATTTCGCGAGTGACGAACACAACGGCGGCCAATCCACTCGCGGCAACGCCCAGCCGCCACGTATGGCTGATGACGCGCTGCCACCAGTCCGGCGGGAAGGTGAGCGAGCGTATGATCAACACCAATACCACGATCTCCGCGATCAGACTGGCAACCGCCGCGCCCTGTACGCCAATGTGCGGCAGCAGGAGCACCAGCAGCAGGATATTCAGGCTTAAGCCGCCGGTACGGATCGCCAG
>JAFGTJ010000113.1 GCA_016934195.1 Anaerolineae bacterium
AACAGGTAAAACGCGACTGCCGCCGCGCCGTCGCCGCTCTTGTCGGTCGAGATCGCGGCCACGCCGATCAGGACGTAGCCCGCGTGCGCGATGGTCGAATAGGCCAGCAGGCGCTTGATATTGCTCTGGACCAGCGCCAGCAGGTTGCCCAGCGTCATCGAGATAACCGACAGCACCGCCAGCAGTTGGACCCAGAACGCGCTGTAATCGACCACTTTCACGCCGTCCGCTGCTTCGATCAGTTCGACCGGCGGGAAAACGGCCAGCAGGAAGCGCAGCAGTAACGCGAAACTGGCCGCTTTGCTGGCCGTGCTCAGGAAAGCCGTGATCGGCGTGGGCGATCCTTCGTACACGTCCGGCGTCCAGAAGTGGAACGGCACCGCGCTGATCTTAAACGCGAACCCGACCATCACCAGCCCCAACGCGATCACCACCGGGGGATCGTTCAGGCCGCCGGTCGCGATCACCGTGCCCAGTTTGTACAGGTTGGTTTCGCCCGTAAGACCGTACACCAGCGACAGGCCGTACAACGAAAAGGCCGAGGCAAACGCGCCAAACAGGAAATATTTCAGGCCCGCTTCGGTGCTTTTGTCGGTATCGCGCAGGTATCCGGCCAGCAGGTACAGCGTGATCGACAGCGTTTCCAGCGCCAGGAAGACCATGATCAGGTCGGCGGCGGCAGCGGTCATGCTGGCCCCGATCACCGATACGATCAGGATGGCGTAAAAATCGCCTTTGGCTTGCAGTCGGGGCATTCCCATTGTGATGAGGCAGCTCAGCCCGCCCGCCAACATGATCATCACGCGGAAAATCTGCGCCAGCGGATCGTGGCGCACCATACCGCCGAGCAGCAGTTGGTCCGACAGTGCGCCGCTTTGCTGCGGTTGGCCGACCAGCCACACCACCGCCGCGATCCCCATCAGGCCGAACCCGGCGATATAACCGATCTCGCGGCGCTGTTCCCGTGACCACAGCAGGTCATAGGCCAGCACCACGACGGCCAGAATCGTCATAAGAATTTCAGGCAAAATAGCAATAACGCTCGCCTGGGCATCCGTTGAGAAGTTCAAGGCTACCCTCCCAGCAATGACACAATAGGCTTGACCCCGGATTCGATCATCGGGGCCATCACACGCGGATAGACGCCGACCAGGACCAGCCAGAAGACCAGAATGACCAGCGCGATTTTGTCATACACCGTGATGTTGGTGATATGCGGGAAGCGCTCGCCGTCGAATTCGCCAAAGAACACCTGCCCCACGACGCGCAGCACATACGCCGCCGTGACGATGATGCCCAGCGCCGCCAGGAGTGCGATCAGGCCATAGTAGTTGAACGTATCGGTAATCCAACCCGCCGCCGGAGTGAAGTTCGGCCCGTCCCACAGGCCCATGAAGATCGGGAACTCGGCCACGAAGCCGCTGAGTCCGGGCATCCCCATGCTGACGAAGCCGCCGATAATGAAGGCGACCGCCACCATCGGCAGTTTCGTCGCAAAACCGCCCAGGCTGGGGATATCGCGGGTGTGGGCGCGGTCGTAGACCATGCCGACACAGGCGAAAAAGAGCGCCGTCATGACGCCGTGACTGAACATTTGCATCCCCGCGCCGGTCATGCCGGTCAGGTTCATGGTGGCAAAGCCCATGCTGACCAGCCCCATATGGCTGACCGACGAGAAGCCGATGACGTATTTAAAGTCGCGCTGCCGCATGGCGATCAGGGCACCGTAGACCACATTGATCAGCGTCAGGAAGATGATCCAGGGCAAATGGACCTTCGCGCCTTCCGGCATCAACTGCACGCCAACGCGCAGCGCCGCGAACGCCCCCAATTTCATCAGCACGCCCGCGTGGATCATCGACACTGCCGTCGGCGCGGCGACGTGACCGTCCGGCGACCAGTTATGGAACGGCCACACACCGGCCAGCACGCCGAACCCGATGAAGATCGCGGGGAACCACAGCTTGGCAGTGGTGGCCGCCGACCAGCCGTCGATAAACGGCGTGTCGAACGCGCCCTGCTGCATCGCCATTTGCAGGTCCACGAAATCGAAGCTGTAAACGCCGGTAACTTCCGCCGCCTTAAAATACAGCGCCAGGATGCCGATCATGGCGATCACTGAGCCGATCAGGATGTAGAGCGTCAGTTTCATGGCGGCGTATTCGCGCGTCTCGACCCAGCCCCAGATCACGATCAGGAAGTACATGGGGAAGATCGCCAGTTCGTAGAAGAAGAACAGCACGAACATATCAACGGCCATAAAGACGCCGAACACACCGGCCACCAACAGCAGGAAGAACGCCATAAACTCGCGGGTGCGGTCCTGAATGCCCCACGAGATCAGCACGCCGCAGAACCCGGCCAGCGCCGTCAGCAGCACCATTGGCGCGCTGATACCGTCCACGCCCAGGTGCCAGCTAATGCCGACCGACTCGACCCATTTCACATGGTCCTCGAAGGCGAAGTAGGGCTTTACCGGCTCGACTTCCACCTCGGCGGCGGGCGTTCCGGCCTGAGCTGCCGCGTTGACCTCGGCGCGCGCGGCGGCGTATTCGTCCGCGACTCCGTTGGCGTCATCGGTGCTGTAGCCAAAGAAGACGCCGAGCGCCAGCAGCACGCACACCCCGGTCGTCGCGGCGGCAATGATGCGCGCCTGTTCCTTCGACTCCGGCTTGAGCAGCAGAATAATTACCGCCCCGATCATCGGAGTCAGCAGGATTCCGGTCAAAACACCACTAAACGTAATTACCATTCATGATCCTCCCATAAATCGTAGGAGTGAAAAAGCCTATTCAGCTATCAGCGGTCAGCAAACCCTCACCCTATAATCCCGCGCGTGCTTCGCACACGAACCCTCAAGGAAAGGGACTTACATATACAGTTACTGCTTTTCTCCCCCTCGCCCTGAGGGAGAGGGGGCCGGGGGGTGAGGGTCTGTTACCCAACCAACCAGTTCAGCACGCCGCTGTTAATCACGTCCAGCACCCACTTGGGATACAGGCCCGTGATCAGCATCAGCACCAC
>JAFGTJ010000114.1 GCA_016934195.1 Anaerolineae bacterium
ACATCACCCACGCCGTCCCGGTCGGAGTCAAGCTGGCCGGGATTGGATACCGCCGGGCAGTTGTCGCATACATCGCCCACACCGTCGCCGTCGCTGTCTTCCTGGTTGGGATTGGGAATATAGGGGCAGTTATCGCGTATGTCGGGAATACCGTCCTGATCGGTATCGAGTTCATCGCACACGTCGCCCACACCGTCCCCATCGGAGTCCAACTGGTCGAAGTTGGCCGCCGCCGGGCAGTTGTCGCACACGTCGCCAAAACCGTCGCCGTCGCCGTCTTCCTGGCCGGTATTCGGTGTCAGCGGACAGTTATCGTCCGTATCGGGGATCGTGTCCTGATCGGTATCGGTCACTTCCGTAATATTGCCGCCTTCGTCTACTTCGACGGTGACGTCATCGGTCGCCACGTTGCCCGCTGTATCCTCAATTTGCAGCACTATGTCATACTGACCAGCAGGCGCGGATCGCCAGATCAGGTACAGCGGCTCATCCCCAAACGGGAATTCCGTATCCGCCGGGATCGGGGACAGGCCCCCGGCGGTATTCAGCGTCAGCCAGAACGGGTGAAATATGTCGTCGGGCTGTTCCTGGAACTCAAACGGCATCAGTGCGCCCGCCGACTGCCGGAATCCCCATACGCTGGTGGCTTTGTCGGTGGACAGGTCAATGATCAGGTGCCCATCAACCGGCTTGCCGTCCTGCGGATAAATCCGGCCATGTACGATCCCCAGATCGGGATCGCGCGGGCTGCGCATCACCAGGACCGGCACTTCCAGCACCCCGTTGGTCAGGTAGGGAATACGCCCATCCCACTGGGTCGTGTGGCTGGTATTGCCCGCATCGCCGTCCAGCGGCGAGTAATCAATCACGATCCGCTGGTTCCGCGTGATATTTAACAGCACCAGGAACGTCGCGCGCGCCACTTTGCGCCCGCCGAAATCATAGGCGAATGTGGCATTTGACGCCGTGCCCGATACGCCTGTCATGTTAGCGACCAGCGTTTCGTTGAAGTCGGGCGGGACTCCATAGTAGGTGATCAGAAAATTCTGCCAGGGCTGCAAGGCGGCGGGCACGTCCTGGAGGTAGCGCACCGACAGGCGGTTATTCTGGTACAGGTTGAGGTTGCGCGGGAAAAAGATCGAGACGCCGCCCACATCTGCCGCACCGGGATTGGTCTGGAAATAGATCATCATGTCCGACCCGGCCTTGTGAACGCCTTCCGCCGCCTGGATCAGTTCGGCAGTTGGTGCGGTCCCGGCCAGCAGGTGGGCAAACCCGATCAGGTCGGTTGCTGCCCACTCGTCGGAATACAGCGGATCATCAAATGCGCCGAACAACGCGGTCCGGTTGCGCGCTGTGCTGATGGCGTCCAGGGCTGTTTTGGGATCGGTGCTGGCGGCATCCTTCATATTCTGCATGGCGTCCAGCACCACGCCGGTCTGGGACAGGTCGGCCATGCCCAGGTTAAAGAGGTCGTACTTGGTCACAACGTCGGTATAAAACAAAATGAAATTGTCAATGATGGCGCGTCCAAACGCCTCGCCGTCCATTGCGGGATCGGCCACCAGCGCCCCCAACGCGCCGATGTAGTCCCACCCGTTGCCGGGGATCAAGTCCGGGCTGGCAACACCGTAGCGCGCATAGGGTGTGATGGCCTGGTAAACCTCGAAGGCTCCCATCAGGCAGGCGTCAAACCCGATCAATTCAAACTGCCCGATGCCGGTATCCGTCGTGATCGTGTCCAGGGCTTCGCTCAATTCGGGCAGCGCGAGATCGTCGTTGTTGGCCGAGTCATCGGTGGCGATGCCCAACCACGACCCGCCGTGATCCCAGAAGATCAGCGCATAACGCTCGGCGGGATAGGTCGTGATCCCCCAGGAGGCAAAATCGACCAGAGCTGCCGGGTCGCCGGTATTGACTTCTTCGCCCGGTCCGGCGGGATCGGACCCGATGCGAACCAGATTGCCATCCTGAACAACGTAATAACGCCGTGCTTCGGTCCAATTATCGTTAGACTTGTCGTATAACTCGGCGCGGTCCAGCATCACGACGATGTTGACTTCCGCCGTGCTGCCGATGAACTCCATTTCGTTGAGATCCCCCATAGCGAAGGTTTCCAGGTCATTGTCCGCCGCCATGTAGATCAGGACGGTCCAGGCGGCGGGCGGATCGGCCTGCCGTGCCAGCAATGGTCCCTGTGATCCGGCCAGCAGGACCAACAGTAGGGCAAGCAATACTACGCGAGCGGTTTTAGAAACTTTCATGGGGGACACCTCGCAAAATCAATGTTGTGACACGCTGCATCCAGTATAAACCACCGTGTATCCCTTGCAAACCAACTCCGGCGCAGAACCGGCACTTTCTAACAGAAATATCACCATAGCAGGCGCAGGTATCGGATGCGGCTAACCGGCAAAGTGCGACGCGAATATCGCCAATATCATAATTCAGGTACAATTAAGCTAGGTGAAAGAAGGTGGAGACGACGGGATGGCTACTACTCCCTTATCGGTGTTGGTCGTTGAAGATTCAGAAAACGATACGCAGTTACTGATCCGCGAACTACGGCGCGGCGGATTCGCGCCGTCGTTTGCCCGCGTGGAAACTGTTGACGCGCTGCACGCTGTCCTGGATTCGCAGTCCTGGGATGTGGTGCTGGCGGACTACTCGCTGCCCCAACTCGACGCGATGGCGGCGTTGCGGATCATCCAGGCGCGCGAATTAGATATTCCCTTTATCGTGGTATCGGGTGCGGTGGGTGAAGAAACCGCTGTTTCTCTCATGTTAGCCGGGGCGCACGATTGTATCATAAAAAATAACCTGGCACGGTTGGCACACGCCATCCGGCGCGAACTGGATCAGGCCCAGGAACGCGCCGCCCGCCGCCGCGCTGACCGGGAACTCCGCGAGAGCGAACAGCGCTTCCGGCTGTTGACGCAGCATTCGCCTGATACATTTTACGTGATCGATCTGACGCAAGGACGCGCCACGTACTGTAACCGCGATGAGTTTTTGGGATTCTCACAGGTAGAATTTGCCACCCGCGAGGTCAACCTGGACCGGATTCACGACGACGACCGCCCCGCAGCCATGCAGCACTGGCAGGCATTCCTGGCGGGCGACCTGGGGCCTTCTGCCGCGATAGAGTATCGCATATTGAGCAAAGCCGACACCTGGGAGTGGATTCAAAGCCGCGAAACGATAATGGCTTACGATGACGCGGGCCACCCCAACGAAGTGCTCATCACCATGACGGTGATGACGGAGCGCAAACGGGCTGAACAGTCGCTCGCCCAACGCACCCGTGCTTTGCACGCACTGCACGAAGTCGCGCTCGATCTGGGCGGAGAACTGGAACTGTCGGCACTGCTGCCACACATCATGGCCCAGGCCGCCAACCTGCTCGACGCCGACCAGGGCGGCGGCATCTGGTTATACCATCCTACCGAAAATATCCTGTGTCTGGAAGCCGCTGAGGGCGTCGTGGCTCACCTTGTTGGCGCGAGTCTGTTCCCGGATCGCGGCATTGCGGGGTGGGTCTTCCAGCACAAGCAGTCCCGTATCATTGACCGCTATGATGATTGGGAAGGACAGATACCTGATTGGGTAGAAATGCTGTCCTCTAACACGCTGTTGGTGGTTCCGTTGATGTGGCGCGAGCGCGTGATCGGTGTATTGGGCGTGCTGGCCGATCCGAATCGGCGGACGTTTGGATCGGATGACGTGCAGTTGGCCGAGATGCTGGCGGCCCAGGCGTCCCTGACAATCACCAATGCCCGGCTGCGCGGCCAGTTGCACCAGCAGACGATCACGCTGACCGAAGAAGTGCTCCAACAAAATGTTGAGATTCGCCACCACGAACAACAGGCCCAGGCGATTCTACACAACATTGATGATGCCATCATGCTGATGAACACCGATGGAATTGTCACCTACGTTAACCGGGCCTTCACGACCCTGTTGGGCTACCAACCGGAGGATATAACCGGTCAGCGGCATATGGAAGCATTGGGCCAGGGATTGGTGCCTCACGACCTGAGGCAAAAATCACACCTGGTCCGCCAGCAGCAGCCCTGGCATGGCGAGGCCGTACTGCGCCGCAAAGACGGGACGACATGCGAGGTGGAAATGGCAATTGTGCCCGTGCCCGGCCCGAATGGGACGGCGGGCAGTATGGTCGGCAGTATCCGCGATATCGGGCGTTTCAAGCAGTTGGACCGCATGAAAACGCGCTTCATGCAGTTGATCTCCCACCAACTGCGCACACCGTTGAGCAGTGTCCAACTCTACGCCGAATTGCTGAAAACCAACCCGCCGCCGGATAAACTCAACTCGTATGTGGGGGTGCTGGATGCCGAGATCAAGCGGTTGAGCGGCCTGATCCAGAAGGTGATTGATCTGGTGCGGTTGACCGATCCCGACGCCGCCCGTGATCGTTCGCTCGTTTCGATCCCCAGCCTGTTTGATCAAACCCTGACTCACTTCCATACGCAGGCAATCCAAATGGGAGTCGAGCTGTATGCGGTCCCGCTGCCCGATGACCTGCCGCCGGTACGCGGCGAGCAGAGTTTACTGGTGCGCGCTCTGCGCGAACTGGTCGAAAACGCGATCCGCTTCAGCCCGCCCGGTGGCATGGTTACGCTGGCGGCGCGGTGGTTGCCGGGAACGGGAGTGGCGCTGGTGGTCAGCGATAACGGGGAAGGCATCAACGCCGACGAATTGGCGCACATCCTGTCCGATACATTTTATCGCGGCAAGATCGGTGAAACCGGCCACATCCCCGGCATGGGGTTAGGGCTGGCGATTGCCCGCGTGATCGCGGACCAGCATGGCGGGCGGTTAGTGGCAGTCAGCGTTGAACAGGGCACGGAATTTGAGTTGGTGCTGCCGGTTGGTTAATTTGACCAACTGCCAGCCGCGAATCCGTGCTGCCGGGTTATTGACAGACCGTCCGGCCCTGTGTTAAGCTGTGCGTGCTAAAGGAGTTGAATCAGGATCATGTCTAATCCCAGTCACGTAGTTCCCGCCACAAATATCACAACCCGCAGTACAACGCCGGGTGTGTTTGGGTTGGGCGCGTTTGGCTATTTTTATTTCTATTTTGGGAGCCATAAGACAGGTCCGAGTTTGACTGCTGCCGGTGGGTAGGACCCCACCCCACCCAAAACACAAAAGTAAAGGGCGCAGAGACAAACTCAGCGCCCTTTTTTGTTGCCTTTTGAGTCTATAGTAATGCGTTGATGTAACCAGGGAGGAGATCACTTTTGAACGGAAATCAGACCACCGGAAATACCATCCACTGCCGGGGCGTGCGCGGGGCCGTGACCGTCGAGGCCAATACCGCCGACGCCATTCTCGCCGCCGCGCATGAGCTGCTGAACGCGCTGGTAGACGCCAACGACATCCAACCGGACGACGTGGGCAGCGTGATCTTCAGCACTACGCGCGACCTGACCGCCGAGTATCCCGCCGTCGCCGCGCGGCAAATCGGTTGGCACGATGTCGCGCTGCTGTGTACACACGAAATGGCCGTGCCGCACGGGTTGGCGATGTGCCTGCGCATCCTGATCATGTGGAATACGGCCCGCACGCCGCAGGAAATCCAGCATGTCTACCTGCGCGAAGCGCAAAGCCTGCGCCCGGATCGCAGCACGCACACCGCCTTGTAGCGGCCAGTTTGGAGTTTTGAGTTCGGAGTGATTGGTTTTTGATCGGTTTCCAAACGGAGGAACCACCATGATCGTAGTCATGTCAGCCAGCGCCAACGCCGACGATATCGCCAAAGTGATCGCCCGCATCCGGGCGATGGGATACGATGTTCACGTTTCCAAAGGCAAGGAACGTACCATTATTGGCATCATCGGGCGCGGCCACCCGGTAGACCGCGAACAGCTCAGCCTGCTCGAAAACGTGCAGGACGTGGTGCCGGTCAGCCACCCGTACAAAATCGCCAGCCGCGAATACCATCCCGATGACACCCTGATCCCGCTGAGCGGAATCGAAGTCGGCGGGCCGGACCTCGCTATCATCGCGGGACCGTGCGCAGTCGAAAGCCGCGAGCAAATCCTGGAAACCGCCCACGCCGTCCGCGAAGCAGGTGCTACCGCGTTACGCGGTGGCGCTTACAAGCCACGCACCTCGCCGTACAGTTTTCAGGGGTTGGGCGAGGAAGGTTTGAAATACCTCGCTGAAGCCCGCGAGCAAACCGGCCTGCCCATTGTCACCGAAGTCATGTCCCCGGAACTGGTGCCTATTGTGTGCCAGTATGCCGACGTGCTGCAAATTGGCGCGCGCAATATGCAAAACTACGCGCTGCTGCACGCCGCCGGAGAAAGCCAGCACCCGGTCCTGCTGAAACGCGGTATGAGCAGCACCATCGAAGAATTATTGATGGCCGCCGAATACATTTTGAGTCATAACAACGAGCGCGTGATGCTGTGCGAGCGTGGTATCCGCACCTTCGAGACATACACGCGCAACACCTTCGATATCAACGCGATCCCGGTGCTCAAACACCTGTCACACCTGCCCGTGATCGCCGATCCGAGTCACGCCGTTGGCAAGTGGGAATACGTGGAAAGCGTGTCGATGGCCGCCATTGCGGCGGGCGCGGACGGACTGGTGATTGAAGTACACCCCGATCCCGATCT
>JAFGTJ010000523.1 GCA_016934195.1 Anaerolineae bacterium
AATCCGCGCGCAGCGGCAACTTCTATATAGGACCCTGTAAGGTATTTGACAGTTGCCGAAACAGGCTGGTTCGGGCTATAAAAGAATTACACTTTTCATAAATGACACAGTGTAACCGTATCGTGTGCTTTTTAGATCAAAGTAGATCAAAATATTTTTGTTGAAGCACTTTCGCCGAAACAATTTCTCACTAAAGCGAGATGACGGGCTAAATACTATGTCCGAGCGTGTCCCTCTCTTCCCACCCGATATGGACGATCTGCTGCTGGATATTATGCGGCGCGCCCAGGAAACGATTCCGTTCGACAGCGGCGTGCTCGCGCTGTACGATCCGACCGGCCAGGCTTTGCTGCCGCATATCTATGTGGGTGACAGTTCCCATATTGTCAAACCGATCACGGTGGGGCAGGGGATCGCCGGGCAGGTGGCCGAAACGCGCGTCCCGGCGCTGGCGCGCGATATACGGGCCAATTCGCGCAATGTTGTGATCGATCCGGCGTCCCAGTCCCAGATTGCGGCCCCTATTTTGCGTGATACGGAACTGCTCGGCGTTTTCAGCCTGGAAAATCACCGGCCCGGCGCGTATGACGATGATGATCTGGTGGCCCTGAGCCTGCTCGCCGATCAAGCCGCTGTCGTGATCCAGACCTCGCGCCAATACCAACGGCTGGCAAACGCCCATAACGACCTGCTGGCGTCGGTGGAAACCCGGCTGCGCGAAACGGAAGCGCTCCAGGAATTGGCTACCATCACCAGCGCGACCCTCAACCTGGACGAAATGCTGACGAACGCGGTGCGTATCACGGCGGAACTGCTGGATTGCGAAGGCGCGCAACTGCTCATGCCCAATCACGCCGCCTACGTGCTGTCGGTACACGGGCCGTCGCTGTACGGGCTGGCCGAATCCTGGCCGATCCAGTCCTGGCCGCTGGACGGGCTGGGTTATCTGGTGGAAACCTATCACATCGGCCAGCCGTATGTCAGCCACGAATCGCCGCCGGATTGCAGTCCCGACTGCCGGAACGTATTGGTCAGCCCACTTAATACCCGCAACCGGACGCTGGGCGTGCTGCACCTGATCAACCGGCGCGGTGGATCGTTCGAGAAACATGACATCGACCTGAGCCAGACCATCGCCAACCAGATCGCCGTCAGCATCGGCAGCGCGCAAATGTTCGCCGCCGAACGTCGCCGCGCCGACCTGATGAACCAGATCAACCGCGTCAGCCAGGAACTCTACGCCACGCTCGATCCGAAGCAACTGCCGCGCAAAACGGCCCAGATCATTCATAAGGTGTTCGGTCACGACGCGATCTACGTGTTTTTGCTGGACGAAAGCGGCGAAACTATTCAGGTTCCCGCCTGTTCCACCAACGATCCGGCGCTGGATATGCCGACCGATTACAGCTTCCCGGTTACGAACGGCGTCGCGGGGCGCGCGATCCGCACCGGGCAGACGCAGATCGTGCCCGATGTGCGCCTCGATCCCGATCACATCCAATATGAGGACCCGCGCCGCCTGCAAAGCTTGCTGACCGTCCCGCTGCGGCGCGGCGAGGCCGTGATCGGCGCGCTGGGCGTATCGTCCACGCAGTTGAACGCCTTCACCGAGTTGGAGCAGGACGCGCTCGAAACGGTCAGTACCCAGGTCAATATCGCGCTGGAAAATGCGCGGTTGTTCAACCAGGCGCAGCGCCGGTTGCTCGAACAACGGATCGTTCACCAGATCGGGCAGGACCTCTCGGCCATCCTGAATTACCGCGACCTGTCCGAAGCGATGGTCCAGCACATGAATCGCGCCCTCAATACGTCCGGCTGCATTGTGGGCCTGCTGGAAGACGACAACAGCACCGTTTGTATCGAAGCCGACTACCGCTCCCCGACGCACCACAATCTCGAAGGCCCTTCGATGACGGGCGAACGGTTCCCGCTGGCCTCGCACCACGCCATCGCCGACGCGATCCGCAAACGAATGCCCATTATCGTTTATGCCAACGATCCCCAGGCGCACCCCGACGCCCGCCGCCATCTGGACGAACTGGGCGATCACAGCCAGTTGGTGCTGCCCATGATCGCCGGGGAGCGCGTATTGGGCGTGGTGGATTGGACCGACAATACCGAGGGACGCATTTTTACGTCCGACGATATCCAGTTGGCCCAAACGCTGGTCGCGCAGGCGACCATCGCCATTGATAACGCGCTGCTGTTCCGCCAGCTAGAGACGCGCGCGCTCGAACTGGCCGAGGCTAACCGGCTGCGCAGCCAGTTTCTTGCCACCATCAGCCACGAACTCCGCACCCCGATGAACAGCATCATCGGGTTTAGCGAAACGCTGCTGGACGGTCTCTACGATCCGCTGAATCCCAAGCAGTTCAGCCGCGTCGAGCGCATCCAGCACAACGGGTATAACCTGCTGGCGCTGATCAACGATCTGCTGGATATCTCCAAGATTGACGCGGGCCGGATGCAGCTTCACATTGAGCGCGTCAGCATCCAGGAAACCATTGTGGGCACCGCCCAATCGCTGGAATCCGATGCGACCGCTAAGGGTCTGGCCCTCAACCTGGATATTGCCCCCGATTTGCCGCTGGTCAAAGCCGATCCGCAGCGGCTCCAGCAGATCATGACCAATCTGGTGAGCAACGCCGTCAAGTTCACGCACGAAGGCTCGATCACGATCCGAGGCCGGGTCGTCAAGCGCGACAACGACGAATTCGTGGAAACCGCCGTGATCGATACCGGCATCGGTATCAGCGAGGCGGACTTAAAAATCATTTTCGACGAGTTCCGGCAGGCTGATGGCAGCAGCACCCGCGCCTATGGCGGGACCGGGTTGGGGCTGGCGATCACAAAAAAGCTGGTCGACATGATGCACGGCAGCATTCATGTGACCAGCAAAGAGGGCGTAGGCAGCGAATTTGCTTTTACGCTGCCGGTAGCCCATATCGCCCGCCGGAGCTGACGGTCTATTTACTTCT
>JAFGTJ010000115.1 GCA_016934195.1 Anaerolineae bacterium
TCGCTGCACCACATGACCGCCGTCGAGCAGGTATTGGCCGAAATGGTGCGCGTGCTCAAACCGGGCGGACATATCATCATCAGCGAAGTGTATCAGGGCGAGATGTCCGAGCAGCAATATACGCATATGCACCTGCATCACTGGTGGGCGCGGGTGGACCGGGCGCTCGGCGTGCCGCACAACGAAACCTACACCCGCCCCGATCTGATCGCCCTGATCGACGCACTGAATCTGCGTGACCTGCAACTGCTCGACTTCAACCCGGAGAGCGGCGACCCGTTCGACGCGGAACGGCGCGAGTTTCTCCACCAGCGAGCCGAAAAAACCTACGAACGCGCCCAAGACCTGCCGGATTTCGCGGCGATCAAGGCGCGCGGCGAGGAACTGCTGCACCGGCTGGATACGGTCGGATTCCAGTCCGCGCCGGTCCTGGTGGCGATTGGGCGCAAG
Organism: Anaerolineae bacterium; assembly: GCA_016934195.1. GTDB lineage: Bacteria > Chloroflexota > Anaerolineae > Aggregatilineales > Aggregatilineaceae > JAFGTJ01. The sequence continues at coordinate 451 of JAFGTJ010000115.1, forward strand.
GGGTAAGCGTGATGAAAACCGATTCTTCCATGCCCCCTACCCTACAGCCCGGCCTGACCGGGGAAGTGACGATCACCGTGACCGACGACCTGACGGCGGTCGCGTTTGGCAGCGGCACCGTGCGCGTGTACGGGACTCCGGCCCTGATCGCGCTGCTGGAAGAAGCCGCGATCCGCGCCGTACACGATCACCTGCCGGACGGTCAGATCACCGTCGGGACGCGGCTGGACGTGCAGCATCTCGCCGCGACTCCGGTCGGCATGACGGTAACGGCCACCGCCACGCTCAAGGAAATTGATGGGCGGCGGCTGGTATTCGAGGTCGAGGCGTCCGACGCGGTGGAACGGATCGGCGCGGGCACCCACGAACGTTTTATCGTGGACCTGGCCCGGTTCCAGGCCAAAGTGAACGCCAAACAAGCGGACTAATTCGGTGGGCCAACCGGCTACAGCCGGAAACCATGCAGGCGATCAACCGGCGAATGTCGAAACCAACAACCATCCCCCAGGTGAAAAATTTTGTCCCGAATCCGAAAGCGCCCCGGCCCGGATCACTCCGGCAAATCCCCCACCCATTCCGCGAACAGCGCATCCAGCGCTGCGCCGGTTGCGTCTTCAAAAGCCGCCCGCATGTCCCGCGATTCTGTGATCCCATAGCGGTGACGTGTGAAGTACAGGCGCAGCGCGTCCAGAAATGGCGCGCGTCCCAGCCGGGTTTCCAGTTCCACGAAAAACAGCGGCCCCTTGATGAAAATAATCACATCGTAGCTGCTGTCGGCGTAGTCGCTGACCGGCAAATTGAGCGGCAAATCCGGCGCGCCGGAGTCCAGGTAGTAGGCGTACCACGCGCGCGCCTGCCGGATCGACTCGGCGGCGGCGTCCTCGCCATGCACAGCGCGCGTATACACGTATTCGGAGTAAGAGGCCAGCGCTTCGTCCAACCAGGGCTGGCCTACCTGGTTATTCCCGACCAGCCCGTACCACCATTGATGGGCGACCTCGTGCGCGATGGTCATTTCCAGGGCCGGATCGTCTGGCGTCCAGAGGCGGTCCGCGATCACGATCACGCCGGGATACTCGATCCCGGTGGGGTTGAACGTCTCCACGATGTCCAGTTCCGCGAACGGGTACGGGCCGAATGTCTCGCTGTAGATACGCAGCGCGTCCTGGGCCATGCGCAACACGTCCCCGGCGGCGGCGCGGCTGGTATCGTCCGGCCAGTAACTTACCCTGACCGCGATATCGTCCACCAAACCCGTGATCGTCTCAAGGTCCGGCCCGGCCACCAGCAGCGAATCGCGCATTGGGCCGCTGACAATGTGATGCAGCGTGGTGTCGACCGGATTGGACGTGGAGACGCCGGGAGGAGGATCGATCTCGGTGCCGCTCATCAGGACGGTGAAGTCTTCCGGTACGGTCAGCCGCACGTCGTACAGCCCGCTTTCGCTGTATACCGCTTCTCCCTGCGTGGAGGCGCGTTCCGTCCACCAACCGCTGCCCGGTTCGTAGACCGACAGCGCCGGGTACCATTCGGGTCCGACGAACACGTTGTCCTGAAAACCAAACGCGCTGTAGGCGGCATTCAACCCGCGTTCGGCGGTGGTGCTGAACTCCAACACGACCTCGACCGCCGCGCCCGGTTTCAGCGGCCTGTCCAACGGAATCAGCAGGGCGCTCTCGCGTTCGATCAGGGTCATTTCGACCGGATCGCCGTTTATCTCGGCCCGCTGGACTACCATCCGGCCCCCCAGCGCGGGCAGGTTGGCGTACAGCCGGAACACGATCTCGCCCAACGTATCCGGCGAGTGGTTGGTGTAACGAACCTGTTCCACGCCGCGAATGATGGCTGCGTCGTCCTCGAAAACCAACTGCGCCTCGATGGTGTAACGCGGCGCGTCCACGAAGCGATCCACGTCATCCTTGAAACCGGGCCGCATCGCCGCCCGATAGCGGGTTACATCATCCCATACGACCGGCGCAGCCTGGATCGGCTGGTAGGGCAGAGAAGTCGCGGTGGGGGTCAGGGTCGGCGGCGGCGGGGTTTGGGTGGGCGGTATCGGCGATTGTCCATTGACCCGCGCGCCATGTCCGTCGCCCGTACTGGACAGCGTTCCCAGGACCACGAACACCAGGGCCGTTGTCAGGGGGACGGCCAGAACCCAGGCGACCGGCCACGTTAACACCGCCTGCCATACCGACTCCAACGTCAACCTGATTGTCAACGCCCACCCGATTCGTTTGCTCACACGTATTCTCCCACGTAGGTTTTCTGCCCGGCGCTTTTAATCAGTAGCCGCCGTGATATCATATACGCAACCAGAACCGGAAATGGTTGATTAAAGTTGTATTAATGATTTTTTAGGGGAGGTGTGTAGGTGAGTCTGTTCGACGGGTAGCCCCTCTCCCTGGCCCCCTCCCCGCAAGTGGAGAGGGGGAAATATCGCGGCGTTAAGTTCCCTCTCCGCTTGCGGGGAGGGGATTTAGGGGAGGGGCTAATTCTACTACTGCCGCGTCTGCAAATCCGCGATCACGTCGGGGTCCAGGCCATCGAACTCGCCCACCCACTGGTAGAAGACCGCGTCCAATTCCTGTTCGCTGACTTCCTCGAAGGTTTCCAGCACATTGCGCGATGTCACCACCTCGTAGTGGAAGCGATCAAAGTAGGTCTGGATGGCCTTCATCAACGTATCACGGCCCAGCATCCGTTCCAATTCGACGTAGAACAGCGGGCCTTTGACGTAGATAATCGCCCCGTAGTTGTTGTTCACGTAGGCGCTGACCGGCAGATTCAGCACTAAGTCCGCCGCGCCCGTGCTCAGGTAGAAGTTGTAGCGGTCGCGGTCGTTCTGGACCCACTCGCGGCCCTCGTCCTCGCCGTGAACGGCGCGCGCGTAGATGTACTCGGTATAGCACGTCAGCGACTCGTCCAGCCAGGGATGGTTGACCTGATCGTTACCGACCAGACTGTAAAACCACTGGTGCCCGATCTCGTGCGCCAGGACCGTTTCCAGGAAGGGATCGCCGCGCCGCCAGTAGCGGTCCGCGATGATGGTCATGCCGGGGTATTCGATCCCGGTCAGGTTGAACGTTTCCACCACATCGAATTCTGCGAACGGGTACGCGCCAATATTGGTATCATAGGCGCGCATGGCGTCCAGCGAGACGTCCATCGCGTATTCGGCCCCGTCTTCGTCGCCGGGCCAGAAATACACGCTGACGGCGATGTCGTCCATGTACTCGGTGATCTGGCCGAATCCGGGACTGGCGACCAGCAGAAAATCGCGCATCGGGCCGGTGATATTGTGGACGGTCTTGGTGCCGTCGCCGTTATCGGTCACGCCGATGTCGGTGCCGCTCATCGCCGTGACGAAATGTTCCGGCACGGTCAGCAGGACCTCAAACAGCGCGGTTTCCAGGTAACTCGGATCGCCCTGGGTCGAGGGACGCTGCCGCCACCAACCGTTACCCTCTTCATAGACCGACAGCACCGGGTACCACTGCGGGCCGGAAAATACGTTGTCCTGCAACCCGAATTCGCCGTAACCCGCAAACATGCCCTGTTCGGCGGCGGTGCTGAATTGCAGCGTCATTTCGGCTGATTCGCCGGGGGCCAGCGGGTGATCCAGCGGGATCACGAGCACGGTTTCACGCTCGGCCAACGTTGGCTCAACCGGGACATCGTTGAGCGTGGTCCGGTACACGATCATACGTCCGCCCGCCGCCGCCATGTTGGGGTACAGCCGGAACACGATCTCGTCCAGCGTATCGGCGGTGCGATTGACATACCGGACGCGCTCCGCGCCCAGCAGCACGGCGGCTCCCTCCTCAAACATGAGGTTGGCCTCAATGTAGTAGCGGTTGCGGTCCATGTAGCGCTTGATATCATTCTCGTAGCCGGGCCGCATCGCTGCCTGAAAGCGATCCACGTCGTCCCAGTTCACCGCCGGAATATCTACCGGGTCAGGGGCCGGGATATCGGTGGGCGTGGCCGGGGCCAGGGCGGTGATGGTCGGCGCGAGCGTGGGCAGGCCGCCGCTGCCGGAGGCCGTATCGCCACACGCGGAGACGACCATCATGCTGATGATTGCCAATGCTACTAACGTCCAGAGACGTTGGGTGACATGTATGGTAGACATAGATTTGCTGACTCCCTCGAAAAATTGGTGCTCTCCAATGGGTTATACGCTCGCAGGCCGCGTAACCGCCAGTGAATCATACCGCACCTGGGAGTCTGAGTCTATGCCGCGCGCTTTGTGGGTGTATTCGGATATTGGGGCAAAAAATGCACCACAGAGACACAGAGGACACAGAGTTTCTCTTTTGAAGAGAAAAAGCAGGAGA
>JAFGTJ010000524.1 GCA_016934195.1 Anaerolineae bacterium
CTGCCGACCACGCAGGGGATTATCGTGCTGCGGCGCGTGCTGCTGGACGGCGAGTCCCTGGCGGACGTGTGGACCGACGGCGCGCTGATCCTGCTGGCGGTGCATTCGGTGGTATTGTTTGTGGTGGGCCTGCTGGTGTATGCCACCTGCGAGCGGATCGCCAAACGGCAGGGGAGTCTGGGGCAGTATTAACCGGCTCGTTCCAGGAAATACAACCTACAACGACCGGGAAACGGTCTTGAGCGCGGTGGCGTCACAGCCACCGCGTTTTGTGTGTTTGTAGAATTGTGAAAGATTGGTGAAATAAACCCAAAATAAACCTTTTTGGTGTATGCTTGATGGCGTGAGAGCATATGCTACCTATGGAGTTATAGCAATGGCACATATCATTGGCGGGCTGCGCCGTGACTCGTCGGCGGGCGAACGGCAGGTGCTCGATTTGCTCAAGGCGCTGCCGGACGACTATTACGTCTGGCCCGAAGCCCGCATCGGCCTGCATCGCCCCGATTTTATAGTCCTGCATCCCGCGCTGGGCGTGCTGGTGCTGGAAGTCAAGGATTGGGCCTGGATCGTATCCGCAAATCCGATGACATTCACGATCCAGAAACGCAACGGCGAAACCTTTAACCAGACCAACCCGTTCGAGCACAACCGGCAGGTTGCCATTGATCTGTCAGATAAGCTCGAAACCAGGCCGGATTTGATACACTCAAACGGGCCGCACCGGGGCAACCTCATCCTGCCCTGGCATTACGCCGTCACGTTCACCCGCCTGACACGCATGGACCTCTTTCCTTACCGCGAGCTGTTGGAAACCGGGGCGATGCTCTGCGCGGACGACCTGCTGCACGCTGCCGCGTTCGAGGCGGGGCTGAAAAACCTGAGTTGGCGCTTCCGCGTGGACCAGGCGCTCTCGCCGCACCAGATCGACCTGGTACGCGGCACGGTTTTCCCAGAAATCCAGATTCCCTCGCGCGTGCAAGGCCGGGACAGCGGCAAAACGCTCGACCTGGAACAGGAAAAAATCGTGCGTGAACGGCTGGATGAACGAGTCTCGGATTATGATCCGATCCCTGATGATGACGGAGATACTTACAACGATGACGAACTATCCCCGCAGGGCGAAGCGGTGGCCCAAAACTTCGCGGTGCGGCTGGTGCGCGGCGTGGCGGGCAGCGGCAAGACGTTGGTGCTTGGCGCACGGGCGCGGCTGCTGGCCCAGGAAAACCCGGATTGGCGCATCGCCATCGTGACCTATAACAAGTCGCTGGCGCTGGCGCTGAAACGCCAGTTCCGGGATGTGAAGGTGTATACCTTCGACAAATTGTGCTACAAGTGGTTGCAGGCCAGCAATTTGTGGCAGTCGCCCATCGAAGATTATGAACAACCAGATTGGGTTAACCACATTCTGCACGATCTGCCCCAGGTCGCAGAGAGGTTTGAGGCAGACTTCTTGCAGGATGAATTCAACTGGATTAAGGATATGGGCATTTTAAATCAACAGACATACCTAGACGTGCCGCGAACCGGGCGAGGCACGCGCCTGCTGCCCACCGAGCGCGAACTGGTCTATCAAGCATTCAACGCTTACCAGTTACGGCTCGAACAGGAACGGTTGCTAACATGGCAAGACGTGGCGGGCCTGGTGCTGCGTGCGCTGGATGCGGGCCTGATTCCGGCCAACCAGTTTGACGCGGTGCTGGTCGATGAAGCCCAGGACTTCGCGCCGATCTGGTTTGAAGTGCTCAAGCGCATGTTGAACCCCGATACCGGCGTGATCTTCCTGGCGGCGGACGCGACGCAGCGCATTTACCGTAAATTCACCTGGAAATCATTGGGGCTGAACATCGTGGGCCGGACGCGCATCCTGCGCCAGGCTTACCGGAACACGTATGAGATCATGCAGGCCGCTTATGAACTCATCCGACACAACGAACAGCTTCAGCAGGAACTTAAGGACGAGGACGAACCCCTGCTCTCGCCCGATCTGGACCCGCGCCAGATGCGCCACGATGCGTACCCGGTGGTACGCGGCTGTTCCAATGCCTACGCCGAACGACAATACATCGTCAGGGAAATTCAAAACCTGCTGGATAATGGCTACCGGCCCAGTGATATCGCGGTCCTGGGTTTACGCTCATTGAACTCCTATCAGGCGGACCTGGAAAACGCAGGGCTGCCGGTCATTGGCCTGAAGGATGACAATATTGCTGCCAAAGATGCCATCTCGGTCGGCACGCTGCATTCGGCGAAAGGGTTGGAATTCCGGGTGGTATTCGTCAGCCAGCTTCAAACGCTGTTCGCGTCCAGCGGACGGTTAAACAGCGATCCAGAAACATTCTTCGTGAAACGCACGCGCCTGTTATACGTGGGCATGACGCGCGCCCGCGACAAACTGTGCATGACGTATTATGGCAACCTGCCCCGCCAGTTAATCGGACTTAAGGCGTTTCTGGACGAGGCAGGCGAACTCGAAGACTCCCCAACAGCATAAATTGATTCGGGGTGAGGCGTTCGGATACGCCCCTACCCCACCGTCACGTCGAACTCGTACAGGCGCAGCGCGGCCCGGTACGACAGCAGCCCAACCGATCCCCCGTCCAGCAAACCGGGCGGGGCCGGGGCGACCAACTGCGGGCGCGGTTCGGGACGGTCGGCGGGCCAGACCGTCAGGCGGTGTTCGTCGGGCCGGACCACCAGCCGCCAGCGGTACTGCCGCCCCGCCGGAAGCTGCGCCAACGGGTGCTGGTGGGGAAAAATGCGCGTCCGGCGGAAGCTCGCACCGGGCCACGTCTTGTTATATTTGGCAACCCACGCCCAATAGCGCCAGCGCGAATAGTGCCGTTCGGCCAGCGTCGTGACGCCGACCTCCTGCCCCTGTTCGTTGACGGTCACGTTCACACCGTATTGCAGCCGCAGCCCGTGATCCGAATGGTAGACGCCTAACCCGGTGCTCCACGTCGCGGGCAGATGAGTCCCGTCGCCCTGGTCGTGGGGATTCCACTTGAACAGCAGACCCGCGATGTGGCGCGGCTTGCTCCACGCCACGATCCCGATCCTGGCCGTGATGGTATAGCCGGTGGTCCACTCGGACCGGCCAAACAAGACGATCTTGTC
>JAFGTJ010000525.1 GCA_016934195.1 Anaerolineae bacterium
AAACGGCGTCGAAACCACGTTTCACAGTTTTTGGGGCCAGTTCGGATGGATGGCGATCCCGATGCCGGTCAACGTCTACCGGGGATTTGTGCTGTTCGTATTGGGCGTCTTGATCGGGGCGGGATTATTCGCTTGGCGGCAGCATTGGCCGCGCGCGCTGGACGGTCCGCAGCGGGACGCGCTGATCGTGTTGACTGTGACCGCCGTGTTCGTATTCGCCGCGTTCGTGCTGTATAACCGCGACTTCGTGCAGTTCCAGGGACGCTACCTGTTCCCGGCGCTGGTGCCGCTGGCGGCGCTGGTCGCGGTCGGGCTGACCGGCTGGATCACACTGGTTCCGGCGCGATTCTCAGCGCGGTTTCCGGTGGTGAACTGGCTGCCGGTCGCGGCGCTGATGGGGCTGGCGGTCTTCGCGTGGTACGCGCTGGATACCTACATCGTGCCCAATTTGCGCAGTTGGTAGGATAGATTTTTTTACCGCAGAGGGCGCAGAGGAAAAACAAGGAAAAAAGAGAAAACCTCTTTTCTCCCTCAAGTTTTTTTCATCTTCGCGCTCGCTGCGCCCTCTGCGGTGATTTTTTGTTTGTTAGAACGAGTCGGCGTTACTCAAAGCCCACGACTTTATACGGCACGTCGCCCGGTATCCCGGCGGCGAGATGCAGCGTATCCGCGCCCAGGCTGGCGGTCCAGGACCAGATCGTATCAAACCGGGTGCGCCGCGCCGGATCGCCCATCCGAACGCCGCGCGGTTTGGGCGTGCTGAGAACGGCTTGCAGGTGCGTATGAGTCAGCGGTTCGGGGCGCGTCAGGAACCACTCGCGCAGCCGCCGGTAGCGCGCCATACTGTCGGGCGGACGCTTGCCGACCTGCTCGTAATGGGTCATCGCCTCGTGGCGGTACTGGTTGGTGATCACGCCGCAGCCGTCCGGCGGGCGAATCACCGCGATCTGCTTGCGGTGTACTTCCACGATAGCGATATCGCCGCCCGCGTCGGCTACCAGGAAGTTCATCGGGCGGGCGTGCCGGATATTGCACAGAAATTCGACCGCCTCGGCAGTGGTCGCGTAACGGTCCAGCACAATGCGCGCCGCCAGCGGGAACATGATCCCCGGATAGTCGCGCCCCGCCATGACCATTGCGATCCCGATGGCTAAGCCCGCGTCATTGACTCCGCCGTGCCGCCCGACCAGCAAATCGGTGCAGGCCAACGACTGCCGCGCCCCCTCCGGCGCGGCGTGGCAAAACGTCGCCGCGTGGATCGCGGCGCGGTTCCAATCCAGGTTGCGGCCTACCAGCGGCTTACCGTCCGCCGTAAACTCGCCCGCGATGGCGATCACCGAACAGGCGGGACGCGCGTCCATGACCAGCGCCGCCGCCTGGATGCGCTCCAACTCGTAGCCGCCGCCCTCCGCGATCCCGGCGATCTCGTCCAGCAGATAGGGCGCGTGTTCCCGGACGAACGGTTCACACTTCGCCGCGAAATCGCGCCGCGTCTGGGACGGATTCGGGAGTCGCATTCGCTCGCCGCGCAGCACCGCGCCGTATTCCGCGCCGATGCTGTGGTAGCTGCCGCTGAGCCGGTACATGCGCATGGTGATATCTACTCCCCGCGCAGAGTGTCCGTGACCGGGCGCAGCACGCTGCCGAACAACGGGTCCTGGTCGCCGTTGTTGGTACACCAGACGATCACGAGGTCGTAATCCGGCAGATAGTTCAGGCTGGCCCGGTAGCCAATGGTCCCGCCGTTATGTCCCCAGGCCGGAAAATCCGCCGTGAGGGGCGTATTCTGGTCAATACCCAGGCCATAACCCACGTCGCCCAGATCGAGCATGAGGTCCAGCGTAGACTCGTTGGCGTACAGCGTCCCGTCAAACAGCGCGCGGGCGAACAGCGCCAGATCGGACGGCGTGGACACCAACCCGCCTGCCGCGCCTGCTATGGTCATATCCCAGCCGGTCACATCAAACCATTCGCTCCCTGCGATCCGCTTGGTATACCCGCGCACAACGGTCCCGATATCCGGTTCCTGGTCGTTCAGGTAGGTGTGTGCCAAACCGACCGGCTCCAGAATCCGGCTGTGCAGAACGTCAACATACGATTGGCCGGTCGCCGCCTCGATCACCAGTCCCAACAGCAGGTAATTGGTATTGCTGTAGGCCCAATCTTCGCCCGGCGCAAACCGCGCGCGGTGGTGTTCCACCACGTAATCGACCACGAACTGCGGATCGATGGGCTGGGTGGGGTTCTGAAAATATTGGGCGATCAGTTCAGAGCTGTTGGTGTAATCGTATACGCCGGAGGTGTGTTGCAGCAGGTGATGGAGTGTGATCGTATCCCCGTGCGGCAGGACGGCGGCGGTATCCGGCAGCCAGTCGGCCAGCGGATCCTCGATGGTCAGGACACCTTCTTCGGCCAGTTGCAGCACCAGCGCGGCGGTAAACGTCTTGGTGATGCTGCCGATCTGGAACGGATCATCTGGCTGAAGCGGCGTCTGGGTCTCTAAATCCGCGTAGCCGCTGGCCCCCGCGAATCTGGCTCCCGGCATATCGACCAGCACCGCCACTCCCGGCAGGTCCCGGTCCGTGACCTGTTTGTCCAGCGCGGCCTGCATCGCCTGGATCGTTTCAGGGGAAAAGCCGTTGGATTCCTGGGCGCGCACGGTTCCCACCGCGACCAGCGCCACAAGCCCGATACACAGCACGAGTACACGAAGCTGTTTCATATGAATCCCTTTCGACACGTCACCACATACAGGTTCCTACCATACGCCCCACACCGCGATCTTGCGCCCCGGTTCCTGCTCGAATACCAACCGCGTCCCGTCCGGGCTGAAGGCGGGATGGCCTTTCACCGGGACCTCAATCCAGTGAACGTAATCCCGGAAGTCGGTAATCTGCCGGGTATCGTAAAACGCGATCTCGCCGTCGCGTATATCGGTCAGGATCACCAGTTCGCCGCCGGGACTGAGCGCGATCTGGTGGCCCTCGTATATATCAACGGCCTGGACCTGTTCCGGTTCGATCTGCCCGGTATTCTCGCCCAACTGCCAGACCACGATCTGCCCCGATTCACTCACGTCCGGGACGTAACCGAGTTCGTCCGGTGTGCTCCCGTCTATCGAGGTCCGCAGCGCGATCAGGCGCGCATCCGGCGCGTAGGACATGTCGATGATCGGTTGTTCGTGGTCCAGCGCGGCGATCTCCTGCCCGGTCGTGACGTCCACCAGCCGCAGCACGTTAAAATCGGCGTAGGCCAGCACGGTTTGATCGCCGCTGCCATCAAAGGTCATGAACCGGTTTCCGGGGAAAAAATAGGTATTCATCCACGATTTCGACGCTTCGAGCACCAGCAGCGGTTCATCCCAGGACGCCCCCGCCGCCAGCGCGTTCCAATCCCACACCCACACGGAGTCCAGATAACGCACGGCCAGGTAAACGCCGTCCGCGCTGAGCGCGATATCGACAACCGGACGGGGATGGCCTTCCTCGTTCAGC
>JAFGTJ010000526.1 GCA_016934195.1 Anaerolineae bacterium
ATGGCGAGTTCGCGCGCGCTGCGGCATTCCGGCTGTGACCATTCGGCGTGCCCGACATCGTGCGCCAGTTTGGACCCGTTGAGCAAATAAATGCTGCTATGGACACCGTGACTCTGCCGGACGGCTTCCATCAGCACGTCGATGATCGCGCCGGGACCGGGGTTGTTGCCGTTGTCGGCATAAAACGTGATCGCATACTCGGTTTCCAGGCTGTGAATTCGGTCTTGGAGCGCCATACGTGCAACCTCGTGCCGTGTGTGGAGGGTCAGGCGGGCGTTTTTTACAGGAACGCCCAAACCTGTCCGAGTTGGTGACTGCTCCCGTAACAGTCACCCCGCTTACCCCGGTTCATTCATATCAGGTGGGGCAGGTTTTTGTAAATCCCCACGACCTGCCCCGGCGGGACGTAGGCCCTACGTCCCAACCACCCCTTACCGCAAGCCGCAAGCTGTTCGCTCTAAGCTGATGGCTGAAAGCTAACGGCTAAAAGCTTGTGCTACTCGCCACCCTGCTGGCGGAAGCTGTTGACCAGTTCTTCGCTGCTCAGGGGCCGGACGTTCTGGTTATCCTGCCCGCCGAGGACCACGCTGTCCTGCGGGGTGGAGGGTGTCACCATGTCGGTGATGATGCCGTCGATTTCTTCCAACCGCTGCTGCGAGTCGGCGTAGGCTTGCCCGTCGCTCTGGACAGGTTGTTGGGTCCCGTTGCGCTGGCTGCGGCGGGTGCGGACTTGCTGTACTTGCTGCTGATTGTCGGCCATGTGCTTCCCTATTCCTCATTCCTTTAAATCGTAAGATGCTCACAGTATAGAGTACGCGGCGGATTCCTCGAAACCTAATTTGTAGGGGGATATCTCCCTGCTCCACGATCCAGTGTAGCACACTATTGAGGGTTTTCAAAGGGCCACAAGGGGTCAGAATGCTTAAAGACTCGGCAAGAAGTGGTTTGGGAATCCTAACCACTTAATGCTTCCTGACTCCCATGCTGGAAATAGGCGAACAATTCCCCCGGTGTGCGCAGCCGGTCCCAGACGCGGCCCAGGTCGCGCTCGGTTCCCACCAGCGGATTCGGGAACTCCAGCCGGTAGACCTGGTTGGCGTCCGGGTCGCGCAGCCTGAGATAACTCCAGTCCGCGCCGGTAACGTGCGGCGCGAATTTCTCAATCATTTTGCCGCGCAGCCACGCCCGCGTATCCGGCGGCGGTTGGGAGAGCATGGCCGCGATCTCATCATCGGTCAGCAGCCGCTCGACCAGCCCGCGCCCTTGCAGCCGGTAGAACAGGCCCGCGTCTTGCCGGATGTCGTGGTATTCCAGGTCCAGCCGCCGCAGCGTGAAGAACACTTCGCGTTGCTGGGCATAGTCCGCCCAGGACAGCCCGACGTGCCGCGCCAACGCCTGCCCCAGCGCGTCCGGTTCGGGATGGGACACTTCGGCGGCGACTATCGTTTCGATTAACGGCTGCCACGCCGCGACTGTTTCCCAGGTGACGTTTTGAGTATCCAGGTAACGGTCCAGCACGCTTTTTTTGATGGCCCAGTCCAGCCGGGTTGAGAGAAAATCCTCATCGTTTTCTTGCAGCGCGTCGATCACATCGGCCCACAGGTCCCACAGGTGCCACTGTTCCTCGGTGCCGTCGTGCTCGTTGAGGTATTGTTCGGCCAGTTCCAGGTAGACACGTTGGATTTCCGCCGCCGTCATCAATGATCCGTTTTCCAGTTCGAGCGGGTCTTGCAGAGTCAGATCGCGCGATACCTGCTGGAACGCTGCCACCGGGTCCGCCAGTGTGAGATCGGCCTTGATGAAACCGTCCTCGATCATGTGCAGCACCAACTGCGTCGTGCCGACCTTGAGATAGGTCGATATCTCGGACATATTCGCGTCACCGAGAATGACGTGCAGGCGGCGGTAGGTGTTGGTTTCGGCGTGCGGTTCGTCGCGCAGATTAAACAGCGGGCGGCGGTAGGTGGTCTGGTGCCCGGTCAGCATCTCGAAGAAATCGGCCCGCTGCGAAAGCTGGAACGTCGCCGCCTCGGTCTTGTTTTCGTAACCGACCTTGCCCGCCCCGCATATCACCACCCGCGATACCTGGAACGGCAGCAGGTAGCGGTAAATCAGGTGCGACCGCCGCCGCAGCAGGTCCTCGAATAAATCCACGCTCAGCAGGTAATTCTCGTGACAACCGTAGCTGTTGCCCTTCTGGTCCGAGTTGTTTTTGTAGATCAGAATTTGCTGCCCATCAGGTAGTGAGCCGTTGCGGTTGGCGGCGCTCATGCAGCGCGCCACGATCCGTTCTCCGGCCTTATCCGCCGCCACCACGCGGCGCGGCGAGAGCGTCTCCGGCGTGCAGTATTCCGGGTGGGCGTGATCGATGTAGAATCGCGCTCCGTTCGCCAGCATCAGGCTGCCCAGCCCGTAATGCAATACCTGGGTTGTGGTGCCAGTCCCGGCTGTTTCCCCGGACCCGTTCGCGCCGGTGGTGGTGGCCGTGCTGCTGGCATTCGCGGACTCGTTGGCCGGTTCCGCCGCATCGACGTATTCGGGATCGTCCTTATCCTCGTCGTTGCTGCTGGCCGCCAGTGAACTGTCGCCGTGTACATCCTGGGCGGCTTGTTCGGCGGTTTCCTGAGCGCTGCCGGTCTGGGTGTTGTAGTACATGCCGGTCGGGATCGCCGGACTGCCGGTTTGCTGGTAGGTGTTCAATACCTGTTGGGATACCAGGAACGGGCTAAAATGCGGATCGCCCAGGATAATGATCCCGTATTCGGTTTCGATCCCGGCGGCTTTGGGAATGCTCATGCGATGATGTCCTTAGTGATTGGTTTTTGGTTTTGGGTCATGCGTTATGAGTTCTGAATGGACGATCTCTGCTATAACCCCTAACTCAAAACCCACAACTCATAACTGTTTCTGGTTTCACGCAAACGTCTCGTAAGGCCGCAGTTTTTCCTCGTTCCAGGGATCGATCTGCCCGGTTTGCAGTTGTAGTTCCGCGAATTTCAACTGCTCGTTGAGGCCGAGTTCCCTGGTGAGCTTGTTCTGCGCGAGCTGGTCCTGGCTGTCGTAAAATTCCTGGTGGATTGCAGCGTGCAGGTCGTCCAGGCCGATGCCCTGCGGCGCGGATTCCAGGCCGAGCACCACGCGCTTGACGGCGAGTTTTTTGGCCCGCGCGATGACATTGGCGATCACGGCCCCGCTCACGAAGTCCTTGACGTAAAACGTGTAGCGGTTGCCC
>JAFGTJ010000527.1 GCA_016934195.1 Anaerolineae bacterium
CGCACCGCGCTCACCGGGTCCCAGGCGATAGCGTGAATTTCCCCATCGACCGGGGTGCCGTCCAGTTCTTGAATGTGGTAGCCATCACGGGTGACGGTTGCCATCTGGCGCGATTCGAGGAATACCATGCTGCGGGTGTGTTCCAGGATGGCGGGGATATCGGAGGCCAGGAACATTTCACCGTCGCCCAGGCCCAGCGCCACGCCGCCCGCGTTGCCGATGCGGACCGTCACGAGGCGATCCGGTTCGTCGGCGCTCAGGACGACAATCGCGTGCGCGCCGCGCAGCCGTTGGACCGACCGCCGGGTCGCTTCGGTGACGTCGTGGCCCGCGTCGATCTCACGCTGGACCAGATGCACGATCACTTCGGTGTCGGTATCCGAGGCGAACTGCACGCCGTCGGCTTCCAGTTCGATCCGCAGATCGCGGAAGTTTTCCACGATGCCGTTATGCACCACGACCGTCCGCCCGTTCATGCTCAGGTGCGGGTGGGCGTTGCGCGTGATCGGTTTGCCGTGCGTGGCCCACCGGGTATGGCCGATACCGATGTGCCCGTTGAGCGGGTCGCGGCTGACCAGTTCGCGCAAATTGTGCAGCTTGCCGACGTCGCGCCGCAGCGCCACGCTGTCATTTTGCAGCACGGCGATTCCGGCGGAGTCGTAGCCGCGATATTCGAGTCGCTGCAAGCCTTCGAGAATGATTGGAGTGGCGTCACGCGGGCCAATATAACCAACGATTCCACACATAGAATTTTCCCTCCGGGGATAGTCAGCAGGTAGCATTTTCCGTAGGGGCAATTCATGAATTGCCTCTATCACGCCACTGAATGCTGACGGCTGATAGCTGAATTGCTGAAAGCTAATCGCTGATCGCCACTGCTGCGCGATTGTGCCTCAGTTGCCTGGGGTCTTTGCGTTACAGCTTGTTGGGAGGGAACAAAGGAAGGGCGATGGCTGCGCCCCTGGCGGCTTCCGCAGAACTGTCGATTTTCCCCCGGTGGACCGGGGTTAACGCTGTCGTGTGACAGCGAACCGCCACCTCGTATCCCGGTAATCTACCGGGCCTTGCGCTCGCGTCCCCTCGTTGACTCGAATAGGCGTCCTCCTGAAAAATCACACATTACCGTATAGTATACACGCAGTTTGAGCGGCGCATCTATAACCGACTCGTAAAAATGACCCAATGCAAGGGGATTGTAGCGCACCGCGCCGGGTCTGTTAGGTTGTTGTTAGGCGCGATAGGCGCGATAGGCGCGGCGGGCAAATCGGGCGAATCAGGCAAGCCCACTGCGCGACAGACACCCGGCGTGCTCGGCCCGCGCATAGTACAACGCCTGGTCCAGCGTGGCGAAGACGGGAAACTCGATGTTGAAATGCTGCTTGACCTTGCGCGCGACGACCTGCATCATCGGGTGCGCGCTGACCACCGCCGGACGCACGCACGCGCTGGATAGCCGGTAGGGTGGGGTGGTACGCATGGCGGTCAGCCACAACGACAGGCCGCCATACGTCATATCGTTTATCCTGCTCAGATCGGTGATTTTGAAGATCGGACAGTCGTACTCGGTGGCGACCCGGTGTACTTCGGCGTCAATGTGGGACTGCTGGTCCAGGTACCTGTCCACACCAAAATTGAAAGATACGATCACGATTGGCTCGTTAGGGATACGGATGATGCTCAACACAATAATATCTCCATAATGCCGGTATTAAATGAGATGGTATAGATAGTATAATAGATATTGTGGGAGCGCTCTCATTAACTTCTTATTTAAGAGTATACGGGACTTTTAATCAGGAATCAATGAGGCGGGAGGTGAATAATTTCTGAATTTTCGCGCGCTCAGGTCTGCGCGCCGATCTCACCCCGCGCGGCGGCCAGCGCGTCATCCAGCGTCGCGAAACCGAGCACCTCGACGCCGAGCGCCTGCCACAGCTTGCGGAGAGCGGTTTCCAACATGGGGTGGGTGTTGACGACCAGGGTTCGTACCCGCTGATCGGTGAGACTGCCCGGTGGCGCATCCTGGTTTTCGCTGATCGCCAGCAGAATGTCGCTGAATTGGATCGCCTGCCCGTTGAGGTTCCAGATCACATACAACTGTCCTGCCACCTGATCGGCCATTTCCGCGATCTGGGCTGTAATCACGGGGAGTTCGTCCAGGGACTCGTCAAGTGGCAGTTGCAGGCGAGCGACGATAATAGGTTCATCCGGCAGCCGGGTTAATACAAACGTCATTGCCCTATCTTTCGCGTGGCAAAACCTCAACTTGTCAACGCGCGCCGCGCCGATTACACTCACGTTTATATTATCATACACCCGGATCGCCGCGCGGTTTGATCTATGATCTTTTGGTTGATTATATCAAAAACCGGGGCGTGCCGATCCCTATTAATTGGGGGGCCGCAAGTGTGCGCCAACTTATCATACTTTTAGTCGCGGGTTGGGGGGGGATACGGGTTGCGCTGGCTGCCGGTGGACCGGGATTCCTGGGCCGGTTCCGGTCGGGGAAGGGCGACAAGACGCCGCCGGTTGCGCTGCTGCGCGCCTTGCTGGATATGGGCGACGCGCTGCAAGAAGTCTCGGTGAAGAATTTGCAGGCGCGCGGCGGTTGGGACCGGGATTTGTTTCGGGACGTGCTGGCCCACGTTGAGCAGTTAACGCCCGTTTTCCAGGCCGCGCTGGTCGAATATCTGGCAGGTTCCGCGCCGCGCCAACCGGACGTGATCGGGGCGCTGCTGGCGGTAGACCGGCTCTCGGCGGCGTACACCTACTGGACGCGCCTGTTTCCGCCGCGCGAGGGAGATCAGGCTATCTTTGTGCTCAGCCTGCTGCAAGACCTCAGCGCCAAAGTGGAGCACGCGATCCGGCTGGTGGGTGACGTGGAGACGTGA
>JAFGTJ010000528.1 GCA_016934195.1 Anaerolineae bacterium
TACATGGACTGCCTGAGCGCCTACAGCGCCGTGAACCAGGGCCACGCCCATCCCCGCATCCGGCAGGCGTTGATCGAGCAGGCCGGGCGACTGCCGCTGACCAGCCGCGCCTTTCGTAATGACCAGCTTGGCCCACTGTACCAACAGGTCTGCGAGCTGACCGGCTACCCGATGATGCTGCCCATGAATACCGGCGCGGAAGCGGTCGAAACCGCGCTCAAGGCGGCGCGCAAATGGGGCTATCAGGTCAAAGGCGTGCCGGACGGTCAGGCCGAGATCATCGCGTGCGCGGGCAATTTCGCCGGGCGCACGATCTCGCTCATCAGCTTCAGTTCCGAGCCGCAGTACCGCGCCGGGTTCGGCCCTTATACGCCCGGTTTCAAGCTGGTTCCCTACGGTGACGCGGCGGCGCTGGAATCCGCCATCACGCCCCAAACTGTTGCCTTCATCGTGGAGCCGATCCAGGGCGAGGGCGGCGTGATTATCCCGCCGGACGGTTATTTGCGGCAGGTGCGCGAACTCTGCACCCGGCACAACGTCCTGCTGATCGCGGACGAAATCCAGACCGGGCTGGGCCGCACCGGGGCGCTGTTTGCCTGCGATCATGAGGGCGTGCGGCCCGACATGATCACCATCGGTAAGGCGCTGTCGGGCGGCTACTACCCGGTGTCGGCGGTGCTCTCGGACCGCGAGATTCTGGGCGTCTTCCAACCCGGCGATCACGGCAGCACGTTCGGCGGGAATCCGTTGGGCGCGGCGGTGGCGCGGGCGGCGCTCAGCGTGCTGGTCGAGGAAGACATGATCGCCAATGCCGCCAGGATGGGCGAGTATTTCCAGGATCACCTGGCCGAGATCAACAGCCCGCATATCAAAGACGTGCGCGGTAAAGGCTTGATGATCGGGGTGGAACTCATGCCGGAGGCCGGGGGCGCGCGGCGGTTCTGTGAAGCCTTGCAGCATCACGGCATCCTGGCGAAGGAAACGCACCGCACCATTATTCGTTTTGCCCCACCGCTGATCATTACGCGGGATCAGGTGGATTGGGCAATGGAGCGCATTCGCCCGGTGCTGCTGGAGGGGTAACGACAGCCTCACCCCCTGGCCCCTCTCCATGACGCTGCGCTATGGAGAGGGGGAACCCGTCGCAGTCTCAAGTTCCCTCCCCGCCAGCGCCGCGCAGGGAAGAGGGGATTTAGGGGTGAGGCTTGTGCCGCTGGATTGTATTCAACAGGGCGTCATACTCGGTGTGACTGGTGGTCGAAATGCCGAACGCCCGCACGCGCCAACCCAGTCCCGCCAGCCCGCCCACCACAACGAACAGGCGCGGCAGCGCACCCTCGACCACGATCAACTGGCCGAAGTGTTCCCGCTGGCGGTCTTTTTCCGCGCCGCGCCGGATCAGGGTATGGTCTTCCACGCGAACAACGGTTTCCCAGGGGACCCAGATTCCCGGCCCGATCAGCGGTTTCAGCCGCAACCCGCGCTCGTAAACCGTGATATGCGGGTGCATCACCGCCGCTTGCAGCAGCGGGATACTCAGCGCAGCCAGGAACAACGCCATCAGGACCAGCAGCGGCAGCGCGTGGATCACGGCCAGCAGCAGCAAACCGACCGCGCCCAGCACAATGCCCACCAGTCCCAACCGGACCAGCGTCCCGGCCAGTTGGCGCAGCGCGGGCCGGGGATGCGGGTGTTCGCTGATTAACGCGCCCCGCTGTGCATCCTGTGGATCAGGCGTCGTCGTGTTCAACGTTGTCCTGATCCCCGGCGTCCTTGCTATTATCATCTGCGATATCATCGTCCTCGATATCGCCGTCTTCGATATCATCGTCCAGCAGTTCGTAATCGTCATCGTACAACATATCGAAATCCGGGTCGCCCAGCATCGCCATATACTCATAGTTGCCGGGGCCGGGGTTGCGGTTCAGCTTGGCGAGAATGGCCTGCACGTTGTCATACGGCCCGGAGATGAAGAACGGCTTGCCGTCCTTGCCAAACGTCAGGTGATAGGGTTCCTCGAGCGTGCCACGCGGGGCCAATACATATTGCGACAGGCGGAAATCCTTGTCCAGCGGTTCGAGGTCGAATTGGGCCGCGTAGTCAATCGACTGGTAGATGATCTGGTGAGCCAGTTCAGGCGGGCATTCCTCCGGCGACCCCGTGCTGAATATCTGTGGCAGCACATCCTGGCGGATATCCGTCATCGTGAAGTTGGCATTCACTATCGTGCTTTTGAGGCCCAGGCAGAATATATCCAGCAGGTAGCTGGCCCAGGCGATCAGGCCGTTGGGTTGCTTACGGGTGACGAGAACCGTCACCAATCCCGGCCCGCTGCCATCCCACCCCGGACTGATCCAGCAGTCGCCAAATGGGTAATCGCGTGATTTCCGAATAATCGTGCGCGGCGACGTCCCGACCCTGGCTTTTTGCTGCTGCTTGACTCTGGCCTTGTCCTTGCGCCGCTTTTTCATGATTTTTTTCTGTGTTTTCTTTGCCATGCCCATCCCTTTCTTTGGTCGGTCACATCTTTGATTCTAACGGGCCTGGATCAGCCTGTAAAGCGCAGGTATACTGAAGGGTCCACGAATGATCTGTTGCTGACTTGGGATGTGTGCGTGAAAACAGCCTCACCCCCCGGCCCCGACGCAACCGCAGGTTGCGCGCCTCCATTCGAAATGGAGAGGGGAGAGAAAACAGGCAGCGGCAAACATGCAAGTCCCCCTCTCTAGCTCTGCTGGAGAGGGGGATTTAGGGGGTGAGGCCATTTTTCCTGACAACTCGATGTTGTTGGCGAATTGGGCGCGTAGGGGCGCTGCTTGCCGCGTCCTCCCCAAAAAACAAACAGGGCGCAGCAAGCAGCGCCCCTACGAAATGTGGTCCCATTGAATTCGCTAACAACATCAACTCGTTCGTGGACCCTATACTGAGTCAAGTGAACGTCGGCGCAGCCAGCGCCGCTGATCGGGAGGCGAAGTGACCGAAGATACGTTTAACACATTTGAACTACGACTGGACGAAATGGTACACGGCGGGCAGGCGCTCGGACGGCACCAGGGCCGCGCCATTTTCACGCGCTACACCATCCCCGGCGAGCGCATCCTGGCGCGCATCACCGATGACCGGGAACGTTACGCCTTTGCCGAGAACGTGACGCTGCTCGAATCCGCGCCGCAGCGGGTGACGCCGCGCTGCCCGCATTTTGGGCCGGGACTCTGCGGCGGCTGCCATTTCCAGCACATCGATCCTGCCGCCCAACCGGGCTACAAGCGCGACGTGGTGATCGACCAGTTGGCGCGCATTGGCGGCATTCCAAACCCGGTGGTGCATCCGACCATCGCCAGCCCTGATTCCTGGCAGTACCGGGTCCACGCGACGTTTCATATCAACGCGGCGGACGAACTGTGTTTTGTCGGCACCGACGACACGACCCTGATCCCAATTGAGGAATGCCACATCATCCGGCCCGAACTGCTGGAACTGGCGGACGAACTGAATTTCGAGGATATCCCCGAATTGGAGCGTGTCCGGCTGCAAGTCGATTCCGAGGGTGGACTGATGGTGGTGCTCAGCACGCAGGGCGACGAAGTGCCAGAACTGGCGGTTGATATGCCGGTATCGATCAATTTTCTGCTGAGCGATAACGAGCCGGTCAACCTGATCGGGTCCAGCCATGCACGCTATACCGTGCGCGGGCGGTCGTTCCGCGTGACGGCGGGCGGTTTTTTCCAGGTAAATCTGCCCCAGGCCGAAACGCTGGTAGACCTCGTGCTGACTATCCTCGATCTACAGGGTAATGAAACCGTGCTGGACCTTTACGCGGGCGTGGGGTTGTTTACGGCCTTTCTCGCGGAACGGGCCTCGCTGGTCACGTCGGTCGAGAGCTACCCCCCTGCCGTTACCGACGCGGACGAGAATCTGGCCGACCTGGATAACGTGGATTTGGTCGAAGGCACTGTCGAGGCGGTATTGCCCAATCTGGACGGGCCGTATGACGCGGTGGTGCTGGACCCGCCGCGTACCGGGGTGGATCGCCGCGCGCTGGATACGTTGGCCGCGTTGGAACCGCGCCGCATCGTGTATGTAAGCTGCGAGCCGTCCACGTTGGCGCGCGATGCCAAGCGCCTGATCGAGAAGGGCTACCGGCTGGTGAGCGCGCAGCCGGTTGATATGTTCCCGCAAACGTATCATATCGAATGTGTGGCCCATTTTGAACGGTAGCGCCCCTAAATAGCCGGTACGCACGACCAAAGGTACAGGTTCAATTCATGAAGGCTTAACGCGAAAAGATGAGCGGCGTTCGTTTTGGCCTGTATTTGCTGCTTGCCGCAAACGGAAGGCGTATAGTACGCGCCAATACAGGTGACTTTTCCCCAATTCCCGTTGATCCTTTATAATTATCCTTACACTACCTTGATTGTTCGTTCACCTTTGGAAGGGACTCCCGTAATGAAGAAACAACGTGTCACGGTTGGATTGGTCCTGGTGCTGATCCTGGCACTGGGCGCGGTGGTTTTGCCCGCCTACGCGCAAACGCTGCCGGACAATGTGCGCGAAAAAGGGATCGCCGCCGTCCAGCAAGCCCTGAATCGCACCGACCGCCCCACGAACTGGGAATTCGTCATCGAGTACAACATCCATAACACCAATCTCGACTGCCCGCTGGTCACAGGCACGAACGTAGACCAGTCAATTTTGGTCTACGCGCTGACACTGTACTACGACGGCTACGGCTACGGCGTGCGCGTTTCCAGCGATGCCAGTCTCGTGCAGTTATGCGACCCGGCCTTCATTACCGGCGCGCCGAGTGATTCAGGCGCAACGAACCCGGTCCCGGTCCCGGCGGCGTCCTGGTGGGCGGTGCTGGTGGATGACGCCACGCGCAGCCTGCACTGGGTTAATCCGGGCGGACTGTTTACCACCACGCCCTGGCCAGTGCTGCCCAACCAGAATATGACCTGGACACCCGCGATGATGCTCTCGCGGGATGGGCATTATCTGGTCATGGTCGCGAACCGGACCGACGGGTTAATGAGCGTCGGGTTTTACGATCTACAGGTTGGCGCTTTCACCCAGGTGCATACCGCGCAGCAGGGCGAAACTATCTCCCGTGTCCAGCGCTACGCTTTCGATGCAGCCAGCCAGCGTGTAGCGGTTGGTTTTCAGTCGCAAACCGGCTGGCGCGTGATTATCTTCGATCTGGCATCAGGAGCCGCGCTCGCCCAGTTGACCAATACGCATCCCGACGTCGCGGCGGCGTTGAACGATCCCACCCTGGTCCCGCCGCTGGTATCGCCGGTACCGGTTTTCTTTGCGAATCACGGCGGGCAGGACGTGGTATACCTCCAGATGCTGATCCCGGTCGATGCTCCCACGCAGCTTCCGGCGATTCAGTGGCGGGTGCCGCCGGTCACGCAGTTGCCCGAAGTGGCCGCCAGCACCCTGACCTATCCCTTTCCCGATATGCTGCCCGCCACCGTCCAGTCCGCGATCACGTACCACGATCCCAACGTGCCGCTTGCCACGCCGCCCGGCGGCGGCCCGGTGTTGATGCACAATGCCGTTGGCAGCGCGGGCCTGTTCGACCTGCAACCGCTGTATTCGGACGGCGCGCGGCTGCTGTACGGCCCGCATTGGGGCGCAAACGGCCAGATGGTCGGCTTCTGGGGTATTGATTCCACCGGCAGCGCCAACGGCTATTGGATTGTGCCGGGATCACCCACACTCAACCAGTTTGTGACCTCGCCGCAAACCATGATGAATATCAACGAGGGCTTGTTGTGGCAGGACCAGAACGGCAATGTGTATTTGCAGCGTCCCACCAATATCCAGCCGCAGGTGATCTACACCGTGCCCCGCAGCGGACTCTGGATGCTGTGGGCGCTTTCGCCGGACAGTCCCTTCGCGCTCACCAATTTACTCGCGTCGGGCGGGTCTGCCGGTTCTACCACGTCCGGGTATAGCTGCGCGGGCGCGCCGCCTACCCGGTTGGTAGTTGGCAGTCTGGCGCGCGTTGCCAATACCGGGACGCCGCTGCGTCTGCGCGATGTGCCCGGCGGAGCCTGGCTGCAAGACCTGCCGGTCGGCACAGTCGTAACGGTGATCGGCGGGCCACAGTGTTCCGCCAACTATAGCTGGTGGAACCTCCGGCTTCCCGACGGCTCAACCGGCTGGTCGGCGGAAGGCGACCTGACCGAGTATTTCCTGGAACTGGCGTCCTGATCGGGAGGTACTGTAGCGAATTCGGTTGAAAAACGGCCTCACCCCCTCATATCCCCGCGTATGCTACGCATACGACCTCCATCCGAGACGCTTTTCCTCTCTTGGCGCTCGTAAAAGCTGTGGAGAGGGGGACTTGTCGAGGCACATGACACGCATCTCCCCCTCTCCAACTGGGTTGGAGAGGGGGCCGGGGGGTGAGGCCGTTTTGGGAGGTCCCTACCCGTATTCTAATTCCAACGTATTATGAGCGACGACCAACCATCCGAAAGCACCGAATCCCTGGATGCGGCGGCGCGGGCCTTGATCCCTCACCTGCGGCAGTCGGAATCGCCGCTGCTTGACGGGCCTTCGCCCGATTATCCTCCTGAAGTAAATTTTATCGTCGAGTGATCAGGTACACGCTGCCCAGGATCAGCGCGCCGCCGGTCAGACCGAGCAGGTTGGGCACTTCCGCGAAGAAAATCAGGCCCATCAGCACGCCGAAAATGGGTTCGGTCAGCGAGGCGGTGCTGACCACCTGCGCGCTGACGCGCTGCAA
>JAFGTJ010000116.1 GCA_016934195.1 Anaerolineae bacterium
CGCCTGTTTCGCCTGTTTCGCTGATATCACGCGCCCACACGCCCCAGTGTCCCGATAACGCTACTGGGGCGTTTCCCATCCGTTCCTGGTTGATGCGCAGCCGGATATCGCCGGACGGTTCGCGGTGCAGCGTGAGGGTGTTGGATTGACCGGGGAGCCGGATGCGCGGGTAAAAGAACCAGCGCCATTCGGGACGCAGGGCGGGGCAGTCTTCGAGAATAACCTCACCCCTAAATCCCCTCTCCAAATACGGAGAGGGGACTTGTTTGGCGTCTTGCTCCCCCTCTCCGCGCGTGGAGAGGGGGCTGGGGGGTGAGGTAAATGCGGCGCTCGCGGGGCATCTTCGCGTGGTGAGATACTGCCCGCCGCTGATGGCGTACATCACCCGCGATTTTCCCGGCTCCTCGATCCAGATGCCCCACGTCGCGCCTGGACCCGCTTCGGCACCGAATCGGGCGCGGACCGTCAGCGTGAAATTCCCGTCGGGCGGCAGATCGGCACCAGCGGGCGCGACATACCAGCCCGATTCCCCGGCCCAGGCCAGCGACTTATCGGTCCAGGCGATGCGCGGCGCAACGGGCGGATCGGCGGCTCCGAGCGCCAGGGCCAGCGCGGTGAACGCCGTCACCAGGACGACGATCCCCACGCCGAGCGCGGTTACGGGCCACAGCCAGCGAGGGAGATCGGGATCATTCGCCGTCGTCTTCGTTATCGTCGTCGTCCTCCTCTTCATCATCAGGAAGGTAGAGCATAAGGTACTCATCCTCGAAATAATCGCCGTCTTCGTCATCATCATCATCGTCACCCCAACCGGGATACTGCTCCGGCGGATCGCCGTGTTTTTCAAGGATGCGCGACGGCGCGACCGCCATAGCGGGATCGACCTTTTCCAGCGTGACATCAAACAGCCAGTGGTCGCCAAAATCGAACAGGTAGATCATGGTTTGCCCGACGCGCAGCGGCACATCGCCTACCCGCACCTCGGACGTGAACGCCCCTTCCTCCAGGTAAGGGTGGTTGATGTGCAGATCGAAACCAAACTGAGTTCGATAAGTAAACCGGTACAGGTGATCGTCATCGAAATCCACCGCGTCGAGGATCGCCAGGGCCAGCGTGTCGAGCGGCTGTTTGGCACCAACCGCGATCCGGGACCACACCGGCCCCAGGGCGACCTTAAAAATGTGCATTCCTTCGCGGAAATTCCAGTCAGGCAATGACAGGGTGTTTTTCCATTCGGGGAAATAGGGTTGCAGCACCGATCTTAGCGCGCCGAAGGGCAGTTTTTGCGCGTCGTCGAGGGCTAAAATATTGCCCAATTCTGCGAAGAACCCGACATACAGCGCGGTCAGCAGGGCGTCCCCGAACGGTGTACGGTGAATGCGGTCGATGCACCACCCTTGACCCGGCTCAGGGGGGCAGCGCTCGATCCTGACCAATCCAAACAGATCGGCCAGTCCCAGGCCAGACACGCCGGGCCAGTATTTCAGCGAGTCCGCTGCTCTTTTGTCACCCGCGACCGGCAGTCCGTTACCGGGAATCTTGCGAAAGAAGCCGGTCAGCGGCTGAAAATTATCGGCGAGGAGGTCCAACAGAAAACGCCCGCGCTCACCGAGAATTTCCGACCTGCCCAGCAGCAACCAGGCTTCCAGCAGCGTCCCGTACTGCTCGGTGGGATTCAATTTGGACCAGGTCTGGTAAACCGTTTCGTCCACTATCAGCACCGGGTTTTTGCCGGAATCGTCCACACGGGTCAGGCCCGACGCGCGCAGCGCCAGGTACAGGCCGTGAATGTGGGGGTATGCTTTTTGCTGAGGGCGCTTCAGTCCCAACTCAACCGGATGAGCCAGCCGCGCATTGATCTCCGGCAGCGCACGCAGCGGCAACTGGTGGCCCGCCGTGAGCGTGAGTTTGTTTTCCTTGCAGTAGGTCAGCAGGGCATCAAAATCGTGCAGAATCGGACCGGGACTACGGGCGTCGATGGTCGTGTCACGCAGCAGGTGTGCCTGTTCGGGGGTTAATTGTGCGTCTTTAGGTGATGGTAAAAACATGACCGGCCTCCCACTATGTTAAGCGTTGGAAATTGTAGTGTACCCAATCCGTGAAATTCGCTCAAAACGCCCGTTTGCGGTATAATTTAACTATCAACAATGGCGGGGCAAGACCCCTGCCAGTCATAGCATGTTAGCGGGCCGGTAATGGCCCTTTACGCGGATTCACACAGATAACCGGGCGGCCCGCGTCTACCCCAGGTCGCTCGGATGATTCAGGGACAAATTCCAATGGATGCAGAAACCCCACTCGATACCGTTGGCAACATTCGTGCCATCGACATTAACGACGAAATGCGCGGCTCGTACCTCGATTATGCCATGAGCGTGATTGTGGCCCGCGCCTTGCCCGACGCCCGCGACGGACTCAAGCCGGTTCACCGCCGCATCCTGTTCGCCATGCATGATATGGGCATCCGGGCCAATTCGTCCTACAAAAAATCGGCCCGTATCGTGGGCGAGGTATTGGGCAAGTACCACCCGCACGGCGACCAGTCCGTGTATGATGCGATGGCGCGCATGGCACAGACGTTTTCGCTGCGTTATTTGCTGGTCGATGGACAGGGCAACTTCGGCAGCATCGACGGCGACAGTCCCGCCGCCATGCGCTACACCGAGGCGCGGTTGGCCCGCATCGCGGAAGAAATGCTCGAAGACATCGACATGGAAACGGTCGATTTCACGCCCAATTTTGACGAAAGCCTGCCGGAACCCCTCGTCCTGCCCGCCAAACTGCCCAATCTGCTGCTCAACGGGACGAGCGGTATCGCGGTCGGTATGGCGACCAACATCCCGCCGCACAACCTGCGCGAACTGACCGCCGCGATCACATTCATGATCGAGCGCATGATCGCCCACGACGGCGATCCTGATGATGCCGTGCCCGATATCACGGTCGATGAGCTGATGCGGTTTGTCACCGGGCCGGACTTCCCGACCGGGGCGCTGATCGTGGGCGGGGCCGAACTCAAGGAAGCCTACGCGACCGGCAAGGGCCGGATCGTGATGCGGGCCAAAGCCCATGTCGAGGAACACGGTGAGCGTTTCCGCATCATCGTCACCGAGATTCCCTACCAGCTCAACAAGTCGCTGATCCTGGAACGGATCGCGGACCTGGTGCGCGACGGTCGGCTGGACATGATCTCGGACCTGCGCGACGAATCCGACCGCAACGGGCTGCGCATCGTGATCGAACTCAAGCGCACCGCCCAGCCGCGTACCGCGCTCAACCGGCTGTACAAGTTCACGCAGTTGCAAAGCACCTTCGGCGTCCAAATGCTGGCCCTGCTGAACGGCGAGCCGCGTTTGCTCAGCCTGCGGCGCGCGCTGCACCTCTACATCGACCACCGCCGCATCGTGATCCGCCGCCGTAGCGAGTACGAACTGGCGAAAACACGCGCCCGCGCGCACATTCTGGAAGGACTGCTCAAGGCGCTGGCGCACATTGAGGACATTATCCAGACGATCCGCAACGCGCCGGACCCCAACGAAGCGCGCACCGCCTTGATGGACCGCTTCGGGCTGACGGAACTCCAGGCTAACGCCATTCTGGATATGCAGCTCCGGCGGCTGGCGCAGCTTGAACGGCAGAAGATCGAGGACGAATACCGGCAAATTCTGGCCTACATCGAATACCTGGAAGACCTGCTGCACTCGCCGCGTAAAATCCTGGCCCTGATCCGCGACGATCTGGCCGAACTGACCGAGAAATACGGTGACGCGCGGCGCACTGAACTGGCGCTCGACGTGGAAACCGATTTCGACGAAAGCGACCTGATTCGCGACGAGGAAGTCCTGATCAGCCTGACCGAGCGCGGTTATATCAAGCGCGTCCCGGCAGACGCTTACCGGTCGCAGCGGCGCGGCGGCAAGGGTGCAACCGGCATGACCACTCGTGACGAAGACGCGGTGGAATACCTGTATTCCGCCGGGTCGCTGGACCATGTGCTATTCTTCACCGACCAGGGCAAGGTGTACGCCGAACGCGCCTACATGATCCCCGAAGCGGGGCGCGGGGCCAAAGGCACGCTGATCAATGCGTTCCTGGCGCTGCAACCGGAAGAATACGTCACGGCGATTGCCAGCGTGCCGACCTTCGACGACGCCGAGGGGAATTTTGTGCTGTGTACGCGCCAGGGCCGGATCAAGCGCGTCCCGGTGAGCGCGTTCGCCGCCGTGCGCAGCAACGGCCTGATCGCCATGTCGCTCGACCGGGACGATTATTTGGGATGGGTCAAGCAGACCAACGGCGACCAGGATTTGATCCTGGTGACGCGCCAGGGCCAGTGTATCCGGTTCCACGAGGACGACGTGCGCGTGATGGGGCGTCCGGCGGCGGGCGTGAGCGCGATCCGGTTCCAGGGCGACGACGAACTGACCGCGATGGACGTGATCGACAACCCGCTCAAGGACCTGCTGGTCGTGACGGAATACGGGTATGGCAAGCGCACGCCGCTCCACGAATACAAGACTCAGCGCCGTTATGGGGGCGGGCTGCGCACGCTCTCCAAAGACTATCAAAAGACCGGGCCGATCATCGGGGCGGCGGTCGTGTCGCCGGAGGACGGGCTGACGCTCATCACGGCGGGCGGGATCGCGCTGCGCACCGAGGTCCACACCATCAATCTGTACGGGCGGTCCACCAGCGGCGTGAAGCTCATGGACCTGCCCGATGACGATCTGCTGGTCGGCATGGCGATCCTGCAAGCTGAGAAAGCGCGCGAACGCGCCGCCCGCGATAATGGCGACGCGGGCGAGTACGAAGACGGCGGCGAAGGTGAGCGCGGTGGCATTATGGCGGCGGACGACGTTATGCTGGATGATGCTCTGCTGGACGATGACGTTATGCTGGATGACGACGACGCGGGGCTATCGGTGAGCTATCGTGACGGTGATGAATGACTTGTGACCGGACAAGACTACTCACCGAACTTTAACGGGTATTCGGCAAGGGTAGTTGTTGGGGTGAGCCAGAGAGTTCCGGGAAACGGAACTTAGATGCCTGTAAATAGTCTTCCTGAATCTCAAAGGCAAGCCAACGCCGGTCCAACGTATCACACACGTCGCCCGTGACCACACTGCCCGCAAACGGATCGATCACGAGATCGCCAGGGTCGGTCAGGAACTTGATAAAGAATTCCGGCAGTCCATGCGGAAAGCGTGCCGGGTGCGGCTTGATATTTTGCGCCCGGCATTCCTGTAAATATCCGCTGTTCGAGTCGGTGTTTGCCAGTTCGATCAGATTGGGCGGAATCGCGCCGCCGTGATCCTGGCTGAAATTGTCGGAGATATCGTGGCCCGAAGGCCGTTTCTGGGCACGATACCCGTTTTTTAACAGCGCTTTCATAGACTCGCTATAGGGTTTCAATACGTTGCGATTGGTGGCTTTGGGAAACGGTGATTTGGACAGCCACCAGACCGTATTCACCGCATCTTTCACGCGAATACGGCGGACTGTGACCCACTCCGCAGGCGACGGCAATTTGGCCGGGTTGTACCAGTAGAATTCCTGGGCCAAATGCAGCCCTAACTCCTCAACCAGCGCAATCACCAGTCGGAAGTGATACAACGACCGGGTGGGCTGCCCTTTAATCCAGGTGCCGCCGATGTCGATCACGATGCTGCCGTCATCGGTGACGATGCGTTTCATCTGTTCAGCAAAAGGCAAAAACCATTCCACATACTCTTTAGCATGGACATTGCCGTATTCTTTTTTACGTTTCAATGCAAAGGGGGGCGACGTCATGACCAGATTGACGGCATTATCAGGTATGCGCTGCATCAAAGCAAGCGAGTCGCCCAAAAAGGCTGCGCCGTGCCGCGTTTGATAATATGGTTGTGTTTCAAACCAGGCCGGGATATCCATCAGGTTATTTCCATACTAGATCGAACAAATGTACGGTCGATTGTAGTGGAGACGCTGCCGAGTGTCAATGTACGCAACCGGCGAAGCGTGTTAACGCCGTGCCTCGAACGTTTGCCGCAAATTATCTACCGAGGGATGAAAATGTTCGTCCTCCGGCAGCCACAAGGTTTCCCGTAAAGTCTGTTGCAGTGTGTCCAGACTTCCTGCCAACCCCATCTGATCATATTCTTCGGCATAACGCGGATTGATGTAAATCCGGCAGTCTCGATCCACCAGGATCAGTCCTTTATCAAACATGCGGTGGCAGTTTGGGCAAAGTCCCAGACCGTTATCATAGGTATCGGTTCCGCCTTCGGCTACCGGGACGATGTGAGCCGCGTCCAATATGTAATCGTACTGAAACCCGCAAATCGCGCAGCGCTGGTATACGCTGAGAATACCGCGCCGAAATTGATGGTTCCGAATATAGCGCGTTGTTTCTGCCACACGCTGTTCGCGTTCTTCAACATCTAGAACAGGCAGTTCATCGGTATCCAGGATTGGCACAAACGCGCGCCGAACGGCGGGTGGGAGCGTTTCATCTGGTGCGGTATCAGAGAGAGTGTCAGGTGTCAGATTGTGAAACTCCGAGGCAAGATCGAGATACTGGAGTATCTGATCAAGGTGAAAAATGACGACAACTTCATCCGTCTGCCGGGTTTGAAAAGCAATCCCGAATTTTACCGCTTCCTCGATTTTCCACTGTTTGACTTGCAATGACTTTGAGTAGGCATATTCCCGATGCCGGATGGGATCGTAGGCGGCGACCACATAATCATCATTCAAACGATAAAAACCAAACAAGACGGTATGGGCGTCTGTTTCAAAACGCAGATGGTTACGCACGCCGCGCCCGCGTTGGTCCCCATCAAATAACATCTGGACGTGCATTTCGCCTGTTGGTCGGCCATGATCACTCTCGGCGCTGGACTGTGGGGTAATCTTCCGCGCGTAAATGATTAGCCGCCGGGTGTGAGTCTGGGTTGAGAAGGTGATATCCAGCGGATTGGGCAGTGGATCGTCCGGTAGAACAGTGTGCCATCCCGCACCGCCCAGCGCGTTTACCAATGATTCAGCAAATTCTCGATCTAGAGCCATAGGTGGTTCTCCTGTTGCGCCATAAATATAGCCTGTTCCGTCCCATCCCTGCCAACGCCCCGAATCCTGTATAATCTCCACATCCGACCACGTACCCAACGAGCAACCGCATGACCGGACCGCTATCGCCACGCCGCCCCAGCCGACCGCCCAGCGCCATCCCCCAGAGCGCCGCGCGCCGAACCCTATCTCGCGCGATCTGGCTGATCTTCACGCCGCGCAAACCGCTGCGCCGCCTGATCGGGGGCCTGATCGTGGGCCTGCTGGTCGGCGGCCTGCTGGCGTTCGTGCTGCGCGAAGACTATTTCAGCGGCGTGCGCGTCCGGCTGCAAGATGCCTTGTACCGTTCCCGTCCCACGCGCGGGATCGTGACCCTGATCGCGGCGGACGACGCCAGCCTGGACGCCTTCGGGCGCACCACCGCCGAATGGGACCGGCAGGTCTACATCGACCTGATCACCGTGCTGGCCGAAGGCGGCGCGCGTGTGATCGCGTTCGACCTGTTATTCGCCAACCCCACCGAGATCGACCCGGTCCTGGCGGACACCATGCGCGCCGCGCGGAACGTGGTCCAGCCGGTGGTCGGGATTGGGGAAGCGCGGCTCCCCGCCCAGCCGGAAGACCTGATCACGTTCAATACCTTCACCCATCCCACCCCGGACCTCGAAGCGGCGGCGATGGGCCTGGGTCACGTCAACGTCATCCCGGATACCGACGGTTTTGTGCGGCGGATTCCGTTGTTCGTGCGCGAAGGAGATCGCCCGGTCCCGGCGTTGGGACTGGCCGCCTACCTGGAATACCTGCGGTTGCTGCCGGAAATGGTCACATTCGAGGACCAGTGGGTGCGCTTCGCGGGGCGCGATCTCCCGGTGGACGACTACGGGCAGATGCTGGTCTACTACTTCGGGGAACCGTCGCACGCCGGGGAGCCGGGTACCTTCCCGGTCTATTCGCTGGTGGACGTGGTGCAGGGCCGTGTGAATCCGTCGATGTTCGAGGACCAGATCGTGCTGATCGGCGTGCTGGATGCGGCGGGCCTGCCGGACAATTTCCCGGTGCCCGGCATTCGCGCCGGGGACCAGCTCTACGGTGTCGAGATTCACGCCAACCTGATCGAGACGCTGCACCAATCGCTGCCACAGTTCCAGGCCAGCGTCGATTGGCGGCTGGACCTGGGGATCGTGGAGATTCCGCTGTACGAGGGTACGACCACCTTCCCGCTGCGCGAGCAATCGCGGGACGGCAAAATCCTGGTGGTGTTCGTGATGGCGCTGCTCGGCGGCGCGATTTTGCCGTTTTTCCGCTGGTATTGGGGCGTCGGGCTGAGTCTGCTGGCGTATCTGGCGTTTTTCTTCTGGGCGTCGGTATCGTTCACGGTCGATTCGATGCTGGTCGAGATCATGTATCCCTCGTGGGCGCTGCTGCTGACCTACATGGGCAACCTGATCGTGATCTACGTGTTCGAGGAACGGCGGCGCGGCCAGATCAACGACTTGTTCAGCCGCTACGTGTCAACGGAGATCGCGCACCGGATCGTGGAGCAGTTCGACCGGGGCCGCCTGGAACTGGGCGGCGAGGAACGCGAGATCACGGTATTGTTCGCCGATGTGCGCGGCTTCACCACGATGGTCGAGGGCCTGCCGCCCGCCGAAGTGGTCCGAATGCTCAACATTTTTCTGGAGGAAATGAACGCTATCGTCTTGCAGCACGGCGGCGCGATCAACAAGTACATTGGTGATAACCTGATGGCCTTCTGGAACGCGCCCTATCCCCAACCGGATCACGCCTGGAACGCGGTCCAGTCCGGGCTGGACATGCTGGCCGCGATTGAGCGCCTGAACGACACGCAGCAGTTTGTCCAGCCGGTGCAGTTCGGCATTGGCATTGATACGGGAAACGTGGTGGTGGGCAACATCGGATCGCAGCAGCGCCTCGAATACACGCCCATCGGGGATACGGTCAATATCGCATCCCGGCTGAGCGGAGTCGCGCCGGGCGGAACGTGTTACATCGGCCAGCGGACGCGCGATCTGGTGGCGGATCGTTTCACCCCGGCGGACGTGCATCACCTCAAGCTCAAGGGCAAACGCGAGGAAGTGGCCGTTTACGAACTGCGCCCGGTTGCCGACCGGATCGCGGCGCAGGTGCGCGGGCGAGGGCGGGCATGACCGATCTATCCGTAACACCCGATTTTTCGCTGATTGACCGGCTGGCCGATCTGCCGTATTTCCACACCCTGGCCCCGGATCGACTGACCGCGCTGGCGGCGCGCGCCCTCCGGCGGACGTGCGATCCCGGCGCGTTCGTATTCGGCCAGGATGAACCGTCCGCCGGGTTGTGGATCGTGGAGCGCGGGCGGGTCAAGGTCTTCCGGCTGAGCGCGGACGGGCGCGA
>JAFGTJ010000529.1 GCA_016934195.1 Anaerolineae bacterium
CCCCGGCAATGACCTGTGGGCGCTGGCTCCGTCCGCCTCCCTGGATACGCTGGCAGCAGGGGCGCACACCATCACCATGACCCACGCGGGCGACCTGCCTCCCTATGGGGCCAGCGTCGGATTCAGGATCGGCCTGTGTGTCAAACCGGTCACGCCCACCGCGCCGACAACCGGCTGCTACGAGGAAGTGAATCCCGCCTGGGTGATCGCGGGCGAGTGGCATCCCCAATACCGCGACGACGCCTCGATGGGCGCGTTGATCAGTTACGACGGGACGCTGGCCGGGCCGGACGCTTACCTGGAATTCACGTTCCAGGCCGACGGTGCCAGCCTGGTTTACCGCAAGGGACCGGACGGCGGGATCGCGGCCATCTACCTGGATGGCGCGCTGTATGCCGAACTGGACACCTACGCGCCGTCCGATCAGGTGTTGGGTGAAGCGGTCTTCACGGTGAACGGGCTTGATCCGGCAGTGGAGCACACGCTGCGGATCGTCCCGACCGGGCGCAAGAATACGCGGTCCAGCGGCTATCTGGTGGACATCGACCGGCTGGACGTGCCTGCGTACAACGCGCAGTATAATAACAACTGCCTCTTCACGCGGCCCACGCAGCCCTAGTACAGCCCGGCGTAAGTCCATTACCGGTTGTAGGGGCGGGTTTCAAACCCGCCCGGTAGGGGCAATTCATGAATTGCCCCTACAAAACCGGTGACACACTTCCGCCCACGTCTACTAGCCGGTTGTTCTCTTAACGTGATATGAGTTCAGGGCACCCGCAGCGGTGCCCTGTTTCATTTCTCACCAATCGGGGCGATCCGGCACGATCTTGCTCCCGCTTTACCTCATTTCAAAACTGTAATGTTCCTGTAACGCTCTGGTTACACCGGTCCGGCATACTGGCAGCATGAGTCAGTTAAAGGAAGATGTCGATGCGCGTATCAGGTCAATCAAATCCAGCGGTGCTGGTAGTTGAAGATGATGAAGTCTTGAACCGGCTGTTTTGTAAGTCGCTCACGGCTGCCGGATTCTGGGCGGTGGATACCTATTCGGGCAAAATGCGCGATCTACTGCGAGACATAGACGCGGGATACTAGGCCTGTATTGTGGCGACGCGATCACAGCGATCACGGGGTTGCTGGGGCTGCTAACTCTCGAGATAGCCTCTGAATCCATTCTCTAATACACTTTTTTGCGCCATTGCGGTAACTAGTCTATGCTTTGTACGAACACGTGGGAAAATCATATCAGGAGTATTGGCATGCCTACATGTAATGTGTGCGAGCAGGAGAAATCATTCGCAGAGGTGAAAAGCAACAAGGTTTATTATGTAGGGCGGATTGCAGACGTCCGTTCTAATGTCCAACGCTCGTCTCACATTGGCATAGTAACCAATATTAAACATGATGTTGCCATTACTAGAACTGAAACAACCTTCGATAAATTTTGGGAAGTAAAAATTTATACCTGCAAAGATTGCAGACGCAAGTCTGTGATAAATAATATTGTGGGCTTTGTGGTAGGTATTCCGATTTTCATCGTGGTGCTATTTACGCAGTTTGACGTATTTGAAGCAACAAAAGTGGGTGATTTGGCATGGCCTGGCATCGCCAGTTTCATTGCAGCCTTCGTTGGGTACGCTCTTGCATGCATGATACTGCAGGAAAGATTCGGGTATACGAATTTGTTTCTTAATAGTGATGAACTCGAAAAGCAAGCAAAAAAAAGAGCAGTGCAACAAGTTACGGAAGAAAATGCGCTTGATGATAAAGTATCGTTGAGGTTATTTGATAAAAACGAATACAAAGGACTGTCTAGAAAGTAGAGTCTTATGCTAGTTTCTGGTTCTCCCCCCCCTGGGCCCTTCCCTCATTTTTGGGAAAGGGGTCGGGGGATGGGGGCAAATTGCACGCGGAACGGCAAAACTAGCATAAGGCCATATTCGGTGGCAGAAGCCATATACGTCCTGGATCAATCGATCCAACCGGTCTGCGTCATTCTCGACCTGGAACTGAATGACGGAAGCGGCACTGCCGTGCTGGATCGTCTCCGGTTCCAACATGGGGACCCGTGCCAGGTGGTGGTGGTGTCGGGACAACCCTTCCGCCCGGATATCGCCCTGGAAACTTACGATGTCGCGCAGGTATTGTGCAAGCCGGTCAGTCCGCGCGCGCTAACAGCATTGGTGCGAAATCTGGTACGCGGCACACAACATCGATCAGGGCGATGACTCGCCCCTACTCCACGCCATCCGGCAGCACCGGGTAATGCACCCGGAACACCGTCCCCGCTTCCGGCGACGAGGTAAACTCCACGCGGCCCTGCAAATAACGCTCGGTCAGCAGCCGCATACTGTACGTCCCCAACCCGCGCCCGTCGCCTTTGGTCGAAAATGAGCGCTGGAAGATTTGTAACTGCGTATCGGGCGGCATGTGGCCGGGATTATGCACCGTGAACACCACCTCGTCCCCCGACACGCCTTCGTCGGCGTAACAGTGCATCGTGACCGTATTCCCCCGGCGAACGGCTTCCAGCGCGTTCTTGAGCATATTGCCCAGCACGCGCCGCAGCAGCGCCGGATCGGTGGTGAAACGCACCGCTTCCGCGCGCGGGTCGATCACGATCTGCCGCCCATCCGATACCGAAAACTGCTCGTACATCGCCGCGACCTGCTGCACCATGACCAGCGCATCGACCCGATCCCACTGCACGGTCAATTCGTTCGATTCGGCGGCGGACAGTTGGCGCTGCGCCTTGACCTCTTCGGCCAACTGCTGCGACAGCAGCGTAATTGTTCCGGTCAATTCGTGAATGCGCCCGTTGATGGCCGGTTGTTCGCGCTCCATCACGGTTTGGAGAAACGTCGAAAAACCCATAATCGCGCTGACATTGTTCAAAATATCGTGGAAAAAGATGCGCTCCAACGCGCGGCGGCGCTTGTCCCCGCCGGTATCCTGCAAGGTGAACAGCGCGAAAGTGGCCCCCTCCACCTGGTACGGCGTCGTCCAGACGCGGAAATCGAACGCGCCGCCGCTCCGAGTCGTGATCCGGCATTCCTGCACATCCTCGACCCCATCCAGGCCGGACAGGATCGCGCGCGCCGCGCCGCACATCCGGCAAAACGTGGTCGTCCCGCAGCCGCCTTCGCTCTCGGTGGCGTGTTCACAGTCCAGCAGTTCACCGGGACGCTGCCCGTACATGGCACGCTCGTTCGAGGCTCCCAATAAGCCCGTGATGGCGCGGTTGACAAACACGATCTGCCGCTGCGGGTTCAGGATCAGGAAAATAATGGGGACCGAATCGGCAAATTGGCGCAGCAGCGGAATCCGGTCAAAATAGGTTTGCTGCTCGCGGATCACCGAGTCCGGC
>JAFGTJ010000530.1 GCA_016934195.1 Anaerolineae bacterium
AACGGCTTCCCGGCGGAAAAGCGCACTTCGTCTGGCTGCATGATACGGCTGATATCAGCCAGAAAACCGCGCCCTGTGTGGTCGTGCAGCCCCAACAGAGTGCCACAGTGATCGACAGCGGCTTGAACTTCAAAATCGGGAAATCAGTCACCTTTACCCTCGGACCGTGGTGTTTCGTTGAATTTGATGAAGCCTACCAACACTTTGAGTTCCGCAGCCACGAACGAGTTTTTGGTATTCTCGGTTTCACCAGTGACGAGTTAGCGCGGCGAGCCATTAACAAGCAGTCGATGGACAACCTGTTGATCAAACGGGGCCTGTTGGCGCGCGTTAACGATGATGCGGCGTATCTGCCGTTTGATGGCGGATCGCGCGGTTGCCTGCGGTTTGGTGTGGCGTTGGGCGGTGAAAATTCTCTACTGGACTACCGGCCCCCGGTGACGGTCTATTATCCTGGCGCGGACCCGCGCCAAGTGAGTTCGCAGGTATTCCCGATCATCGACACGGCGTATGATGAAAAAAAGGTCTTCCAGGCCAGTATCGATCCATTGCAAGTTACCTACGACCGGAACGCCGACTCGCGCACCTTTTTTATGTTTCCACCCGGCACGCGCCTGCCCACGTATTTTCGGACCGATGGCGGCCATCCCGTTTATCTCGAACCGGCGGCGCTGTATCTGTCGGACGCAACCGGGCGACCGTATGACGTTCCCGAATCTGACGGTGGGCGGCTGGTCGTCGTTGAACAGCCTTCCGGTACACACGAATTGGCGCTGCAAGGCGGGTTTCACATCAGTCTGGACGAACAACATCAACCGGAAACGGGCGTTATTCATCTGCTGTGCGGCCTCGCGGGTGAAGAGACGGTCGCGTGTATGCCTAAAACGGCTGATTACAGCGGGGACATGGTGTACTTTGAACCCGGTCGTTCGGCCTACGCGCCCAACTTCCCGATCCCGCCGGACGTGTTCAGCTTCAAAGACGGCGACCTGCTGCGCGGCGATTTCGTGACAACGTGGCTCACGGTCAAACCGGGCGAGGGCCGACCGTCCGGCAGACTGGCCTACCTGTCACAGCCACGCGGCGCGGCCCTGTACCGGCAGTCGGACGCGCCAAAATTTCTGGACTTTTACCGGCCAGCCAGCGCCGATCTGATCCAAACGCCGGTCGCTTTTCCGATGGTGCCCTACGCCGGGATCGAAGCCGACGGCGAAGCGGCCTCACGCATTGCTGATCTGGAACAGCACATCATCGCGCCATCTCGGAAACACGCTGTCGAGCAGGTTGTGCTGCCATACGAAAACGCCCAGCGCGACGCGGGCACGCTGTACGAGGGCGCGACACGCACCCCGGCCACGACTCCGCAGGGGTTATACATCGAAGTCAACGATATCACCGGGGCCTGGACCACCATGATCCTGTCGCCGTCAGGCGGGACGAGTGATCTCCAATTTAGAAACCTCACTCCGCGCCTGAAAAATGCGTTCCAGGCCAACCAGCAATTTTTGGTCTGCTCGCTCGATGTGGGTAAGCAGGACGAGCCGGTTAAGCCGGGCGTACTGGGCGATTTTGATAACCAGGTCAGCATCGGGGATTGGGGCTTTACTCTCAACGTGCCGGGTAAGAGCGTTTATCCCAATTATACCAACGTGCTGATCTTCAAATTCTGCGCGGGGACGGTGCTGGATCGCGTGCAGAATCCCGGTCTGTGGACCAGCGCGGAAAACTTCAACGCCACGAGGTCCAATGGACTGATGGCGCTTGCCAGTTGGCTGGCCGATACGATTCAGGCGGGCGTCGATAACTTCGAGCAGCGCGGCGATACCAACTACGCGCATTTTGCCCGTATCGTGCAAGACCCTGACTGGAATGGCATCCTGGCCTTGCAAACCGACATCAAACTGCAAGAGATGCCCGCCGACCTGAAAGGGCTGTTGGGGGCAATGGACTTGCCACGCTTCAAAGCGCACCACGTCGGGATCACGGTGAACCGCATCGCAGCGGACGCTGACGGCGCGCTGAGCCGTCCCGCCAGCAGTTCGTTATTTGGCCTGATCGATTACGTGGACCGGGATTTCGCGCCGTTTAAGGGCGATATCGGAGCGTACAAAAGCAGCGCCACCGCCGTCCGTGATGTGGACTATCGTTTTAAGGTGCTGTCGCTGAAGGTCCTGTTTGAAAATTCGCGCATCAAGAATTTCAGCAGTTTCACCGAACTGACCATCAACCGGCTGTTTGGCGATGTCGTCACGCGCGACAACCTGCTGATCCTGGCCGGAAGCTACGAAAATCACAATGGTACACCTGTGTATAACTTCACCTGCCAGGATAACAATTGTCTGGTGGTCGATAACCCAACCCTCACTCGCGTCACAGTTCAAAAAGCCACCTTCAGCACAGTACAGGACGGCGCTAACGAGCGCATCAACGCGCGGTTCAACCTGTCAGGATATATGAATTTTGCCGGGACGGACGAAGAAACGGACAAACTCGACCTGCTTTCATTCGGCAGCGATACGCCGGAACAGGCGGGATTGGCCTATGCCAATCTGGGTATTGGTATGTCGTTTATCCTGGATGCCCCCGCCGACAAGACGTTCGTATTTGACGCCAGCCAGATCGGGTTTGATTTGCAGAACAGCAGTGTGCGCCCCGGCAGCCTGTACGCGCATTTTCCGCTGACGTTCAGTGGTTTTGCCTGCGGCGATGGCGACAATCTGCCCGCCAACCAGGGCTTTTTGAAGGTCGATATACCGGGGGGCGGGAGCGTGGCGGGCGAGTGGTACGGGCTGGTCTTTGACCTGAAACTGGGCACGCTGGGCGTCCTGGCCGGTGAAGGCGCGTTTACAGCGCGGCTGCTGGCTGCGTGGGAAGCAGGCACGGGCACGGTTGCGGCGGGAATCAAGCTGCCGGGCGTCAACCCGACCAGCAAATTCCTCAGCATCCAGGGCTTTTTGAAGCTCGACATTGCCGAGATTAAGCTCCTGAAGGGGCAAAAACAGAACGGCAAGAACGGCGTTGATAACAGCGCCTACCTGATGATGTTCAACGACATCGCGCTGCATTTTCTGGGGGCCAAACTGCCGCCCGACGCCGAAATCGACTTTTACCTGTTTGGCGATCCCGAAGCCAGCGCGGGCGTCACCGATCTCGGCTGGTACGCGGCCTATCAAAAGAAATCCTGACAGGATACTGCCTGATGATCAATCTCCCACAACTATACAAAAATTTTCAGGGGCAAACGACGATCCGGTTTGCCGATATTCCGTTATTAGGGGAAAGCATCGGGGTATTTTTTGATACGCTGACCTCCGGCGCGGCCCTGATCGTGGCGAACGTGGCGGTCGAGCTAACCGGCCCGGCCAGTAAGCCGGAGAGCATCGCCGTCACGGGCGAAACCGGCAGTTTTGGCCCGGATGCGCCCGCCGTGATTACCGTTACATTCCAGCAGGAAGAGCGCGAACAGACGATATCGGTATCCGTTGACTTTGAGGCACAGGCCGCCCCCAGCATCGCCGCTTTTTTCCGGCTGATCGGCGGGATCGACCTGTCCACGTATCTGCCGTCCCCGTTCAATGCCTTCAGCGACCTGGGCCTGCGCCATGTGGACACGACCTACAACGTGCCGGACAACCGGATCGAGTCCGTTGGGCTGACCATCCAGACGTCGCGGTCCTGGGACCTGCTGCCCAAGCTCACGGTAGAGAACATCGAACTAAGCGCCGCGCTGGACAATCCCGGCGACCGGAACGAGCGCACCGTGACATTGGGAATCGAGGGTGATTGTTCCATTGGCGGATCGGATGCCAATACGATTCACGTCAGCGCCACCACGTCCCCCTACGAAGCCAGGGCGGAACTGGCGGAAGGTGAGATCGCGCTGGGTGACGCCGTGACGCTGTTCATGGATGCCTCTATCGACCTGGGGGCCGCGCTCACCAAGTTTGACCTGAGCGTCCAGCCTGCCGAACATGCCTACAGCGTAAAGGCGGATATCGCAGCGGATCAGTGGGAACTGGTCTTCACCGAGGATATCCGGTTTGGGCTAAGGAAACTCGCATTCGAGGTCGCGCGCAAAAACGGCAACGTGACCGGCGGCATCGAAGGTAAGATGCACATCGGCCCGGCAGATGGTGGCATTAACCTGGAAGTTTCCGCCATGCATCCCGAACCGGACAGCGGGTGGATTTTTGCGGCCTCAATGAAAGAAAAAGAAACCGTGCCGCTGGGTGATCTTGCGGGCGAATTCCTGCAAGAGATCGGCGGCGGGGACAGCGTGGCCGAGTGGATACCACAGCTTGACATCAGCGACGTGTCTTTCAAGGCCGCGCTGCCACCGGGCGACCAATCCGAGAAGGGCAATACCTACACCGTCCAGGGTGCGGTCGCCTGGGCGTTTGAATACGAAGGCATTAGCTTCCCCTCGCTCCGCGCCGAAGTGCTGATGAGTTACAACAAGGCGGGCACTTCCGGCCACATCAAAGGGATGGCCGAATTTCTCGGCCTGGAAATGGCGCTCGGCTACGAATTCAGCCCCACTGACCGCAGCCTGTTTATCGAGTGGGAAGGTTTCCGGGGCACGTATGCCAAACAGGACGGGCAGAAAACGATCACGTTTGTGATGGGCGACCGGTCGCTGGGCGCGTTGATCGTGGCCCTGATGCGCAGTATCGACGCCGATTTCCGTCTCAGCGCACCCTGGAATGTGCTCAACGATATCAACCTGAACGGGCTAAGCCTGGTCTATAAGACCTCCGACGATCCCCAGACCTCCGGCGAAATTGCCATCACCTACGAGCATGAAATCGATCTGGGCTTCCTGACCTTTACCAGCCTGAAGCTGACCAAAACGAAGCAGGCAGGCGTTGTGCTTGCCGCCGAGGGTACCTTCCTGGGGCTGAAAATCGGCTCGGATGAAGACTACAGCGGATTGGACAAAGGCCGCAACGTCACCGATCTGCCCACCGTACCCGGCGCAGGGGATGCGTTGTTCCAGTTGAAATACCTGGGCCTGGGCCAGCACGTCTCGCTTTATCCGCCGCAGGGCTTGCCCAACGTCGATGCGGCGACCAAGTCGCTGCTGCACGTCTTCAAGGACCCGCCGCCACCCGAACCGGGCCAGCCGCCCCTGCTGCCGGTCCCGATACCACCGGCCCAAGCGCCCCCCGTATCCGAGGCGATCCTGATCTTCAACCGGAACAGCCATTGGCTGATCGGTACGCAGTTTGTGATCCTTCAGGCGATCACGGTCAGCGCGATTTTTAATGATCCCGATCTCTACGGCCTGCTGATCGAAGTGGGCGGCGATAAGTTCCCCACCTTCAAGGGCCTGAGCTTTGAGATTCTGTACAAGAAGATCACCGACTCGATTGGCGTATTTCACCTGGAACTACAACTGCCCGACGCCATGCGCCAACTGGAATTCGGCGCGGTATCCGTCACGCTGCCCATTGTCGCCGTCGATATTTACACCAACGGTAACTTCAAGCTGGATTTTGGTTTCCCCTACAATATGGATTTTTCGCGCTCGATGACGGTGCAGGCGTTCCCGTTTACCGGGTCGGGCGGCTTCTATTTTGCCTATCTCAACAGCGCGACGTCTACCCGCGTCCCGGTCACGACACGCGGACGGTTCGACCCGGTGATCGAGTTCGGGTTGGGGTTGCAGCTTGGCATCGGCAAAGATATAAGCAAGGGCATCTTCAAGGCCGGGCTGAGCCTGACCCTGATCGGCATTGTCGAAGGGGTATTCGGCCAGTACCATCCTTATCCGGGCAATCCCGGCCAGGACGAGGTGTACTACTGGCTGCAAGGCACGCTCGGCTTGATCGGGCACATTTACGGCGAGGTGAATTTCTCGATCATCTCGGCGCGCGTCGATATCACCGTCTATGCCTACGCGCAGATCACAATTGAATGCTATCGCGCGATCCCGATCTACCTCGAAGCGGCGGTCAAAGTTTCACTCAAAGTTAAAATCAACCTGGGCCTGTTCAAGATCACCATTTCGCTCAAGTTCGGGATCACCGTCACGGCGTCGTTTACCATCGGATCGGACAGTGTGGCTCCCTGGGATGAACTGGGCCAACCGGCATCGTTTGCGCTGCCTGCTTCGGTGAGCGCGCCGCTGACGTGGCCGCCGGTCCTGGTTCCCGACGCGCAAAAGGAAACTCTGACCACTTATTTCCTGCCACACCTGACGCTGTCCGGCGAGGGCGATTTCCCCGGCGCGCGCTACGTGGCGATGCTGTATATGGACAGTCCCGAAGGGGGCCAATCACCAGACAACCCGATCTCGTTTGAGCGGCTGGCTAACGCAGTGCTGGTGTGGGTCCTCAACGCGGTGATTCATCCAACCCAGGATAGCGCCACGCTGGACGACGTGTTAAACGCACCCGTCAGCCTGGACGCGCTGCGCAGCCTGTACGCCGCATTCGACCAACCGGCCCCGCCGTTCACGTATGAGGACATCACGGCGTTTCTGCGCGGCTACTTTAAGGCGATCAACATCACCGGACCTGACGCGGCCCGCGCTGCCGGGATTACCGATCTGCACGCGACCGTGTTCCCCATGATTCCCGATTTGTGGCTAAAAACGACCCTTAACGGGACTCTCCGTGATGAGGTGGATTTCGCGGCGGGAGCGAACGTAACCGGCGACTACCGGGGGAAGCTGCGCGGCCTGTTTGCACATATGGCGGTAGATTATCATCGCGATGTCGTGCAGGAATCCGGCCCGCACGATCACCAGGGCACAGAATCCCGGTCGATCTCGATGGCAACTGCCGTGTTCGAGGACTTTTTCGCGCTGATCGCCAAAAACGCGATTCAGGATGCCATTGACGATTTCGAGAACTACGACCAGCCCGTCACGGTTGGGACGCTCCTACAGGCGGCCAACGGTACAGAACACGCCGCGCGCATCGCGGGCATGTCGGCGCGGTATCTGCTGCATGGCCTGCGCCTACCGGACCCGGCGCATATGGCGACTCACAGGCCGTTGTACGATCTGACCGGGCAGCAGGTGGTCGTGCCGTCGCTCAAGGCGGGCGATCAGTTCAGTTTCACGCTGACACATGCGCCCGACTGGATCATATTTAACGGCGCGGCGCTCGATCCGGCCAAACCGGACACCGCGCGCCTTGCTGTCATGCTGGACAAGGCCGCGATCAGCCGGGCTAATGCGCTGACCAGCATTCCGTTTAGTCCCCGGCTTGAGCGCGGCACGCCGCAGCCGCTCCCGGCAGGACGGTTGGTCGAACGGTTATTTACGCTCAAAAGCGATATCGCGTGGCAGTATCCCGACGAACAGGACTCGGCTCCCAGGACTATCTGGCAGTTATCCCCGGCGCTGCTGCATGTGCTGCAAAACGCGCCGCCGGACGAGGTTCCCGCGCTGACGCTGCACGCGGCGACCCAATCGCGTCCCGATGCGCCCGTCCAGCATACCACCCTCGAACGCTACGACTGGGCCACCCTGGTACACGTCGCGCTGCGCAAAATCCCGCCAGCGGACAATACTCCCATTCTGGCTCACACCTACGAGGTGATCGGCGCGGACGAAACCAGCATCGTGTACCTGGAACGCCTGCTGCGCTACCTGTACGCGCACGGCGACCGGGAGATCAACCAGATTCGCCTGCTTTACCGTCCCGCGATAACCGGGGACAGTCCGCAGGGGTTGCGCTCCGAACAGGACTTCGCTTATGTCATGGCGCTGGTCAAAGGGAACCTATCGACCGAAACCAACCCGCCCAAAGCGGGGGTATTCGCGCTGGCAATGGCTCCCGGCGAACCGGCGTATAACACTCTGAACACACCCCAGGACTTTGTGACCCTGCTGTGGCAGTGCAGCATTGTACGCTCCGGCGGATTTTACCTCTACTACCACGTACATGACGGCGGCGGCAGCCTGCCCGATCACCTGTTCGCGGACGATGGGACCGGGTCGATCAGCATTCTGGTCACGTATACCCGCGATGGTGTGGGCGATTTCCTGAACAGCGTCGCAGTGGCCGAACCGACCCGTGATGCAACGCTCTACGCCAGATCGGATACACTCACCTCGCTGGTCGCCACCGTGCCGCCCGGCCACGTCGGAATCGCGGTGGAACGCGCCTATCCGGGCGAGTACCAGCCGGTGGAGCCGTATCCTGCCGCGCCGACTGCCGCCAGCCAGGAACAGGAGCGCCGTTACCTGGAGCACCAGTTCAACCTGATGGGCTACAAGCTCGAAGACAGCACCGCGATCACGGCGCAGGACCGGGCGCTGCTGCCGGTCGGCGCGGTGGACGACGTGCCGCGCGAGGATATCGCCGGGTTGGAAGCCGTTCCGCCCGACAGTGA
This sequence comes from Anaerolineae bacterium, assembly GCA_016934195.1. Taxonomy (GTDB): domain Bacteria; phylum Chloroflexota; class Anaerolineae; order Aggregatilineales; family Aggregatilineaceae; genus JAFGTJ01. Next base: position 8,347 of record JAFGTJ010000530.1, read on the forward strand.
CGGGTCCTGGTCTTATCGCGTCGTCCTGCCGGTGGCGCGGTATGCGCGGACCTTCACCCCGTCTCGGCATGAAGACATTTTACCGGCCCGCGACAACCCTTACGCGGGAGTAGGGGGATCGGCGGCGCTGCGGTTGTTCTGGCAAGACCTGTTTGGCAATACCGCTGATACCGCGTTGTCCAACGACACCCCCATCTACTACACCGATCCGCTGATCGGCCTGTCGCGCTGGCCGGGTGTTACCAGCGAGTATACGTTCGCCACCGATTCCGGCAGCCGCCAGATTCACATCACCCTGTCATTCGATACCGGGCGCTACGAAAATAACGGGCACAACGCGCAGCTTGACGCCATCACCTACCGCCGGACCTATTACCAACTGCTCCAGGACGATGTACAGGTCAGTTTCCGTACCACGCTGGACGGCAGCGCGAATGCTCCGGGCGCAGCGATTCCGGTTGACAAAACCCGCCTGCTCGATTTCGTGGCCCGCATTTACCGCTATCTCACGGATGGAACGCCGCTGGGCCAGGATCAGAATCTGCTGGTTTTAACCGCCTCGATCACGCGCCACAATTCCGCCCACATTTTCGAGCTGGCGGTGGATTTCACCATCAAACGTACCGACCACATCGCGCACGAGTTCGCCCCGCCCGAAGCTGACGAGAATACCGGCGAGGTATCTGAGGTAGCCGCCGCGATCACGGCCATCCGTCCGGCAACGCGCGC
>JAFGTJ010000531.1 GCA_016934195.1 Anaerolineae bacterium
CCAAAGGGGTGCCATGTCTATCAAGTACGCTATTCTCGGTTTTCTGACCAGGGAATCGCTCACCGGCTACGACCTGAAAAAACGGTTCGCGGACTCGGACGTGTTGTACTGGTCCGGCAGCAACAACCAGATTTACCGTTCGCTGGTGGCCCTGCATGACGAGGGTCTCGTCACGCGCGCGATAGAACACCAGGACGACGCCCCGCCGCGCAAAATCTACACGATTACCGGCGTGGGACGGGACGCGCTGCGCGACTGGGTGCTCACCCCGCCTGAACCGCCGGAAGTCCGGCACCATTTCCTGATCCAGCTCGCCTGGGCCGATCAGGTGGACGCGGGCGAACTCAACGCCCTGCTGGACCAGTACGCGGAGGAAGTTCATATCAAGCTGTTGATGGTCCAGGAACAGGCCCATCGCAGCATAGAGGACTTCCCGCCGCGCACCTCCCGCGAAGCCACCTTACGGCGCGCGGTCGCGGAACGGTGGGAAGCGATTTACGCGGAGGAATTGGAGTGGGTGCGCCGGTTGCGCCAGGACTTGTAGGGAGGTACCTATGTGTGCCTCCGGCGGCGGGACACACGGGTCCCGCCCTACCAATAACACATCACACGAGAAGGAGATATCATGACCAACAACAACACGCCATCGATCTATAAATCCCCTGCCGGAGAGCGGGCGATCATGGCCCTGTACGATAACGCGCTGGTAAACTGGCCGGTCCCGCATGAGGAGCGAACCATTCCCACCCGGCACGGCGACACCTTCGTGATCGCCTGCGGGCCGGAGTCCGCGCCGCCGCTGGTCTTACTGCATGGCGCGGGGACCAACTCGGCGATCTGGGCCGGTGATGTGGCCGTTTACAGCCAGCATTTCCGCGTCTACGCCATTGACTTGTTGGGCGAAGCCGGACGCAGCGCGCCCAATCGCCTGGATTGGTACTCGTCTGCCTATGCGGAATGGCTCGCAGAAGTGCTCAACGTTTTGCAGATCGCTCAAGCCGTGCTGCTGGGTGCCTCGCTAGGTGGCTGGACGGCGATCAGGTTTGCGACAATGCAGCCGGAACGGGTAAGCCAACTGGTGTTATTGTGTCCCGGTGGCGTGGTGGCGACCCGCCCCTCATTTATGGTGAAAGTGATCCCGCTGAGTTTCCTGGGCACATGGGGGGCACGTCGCATATCGCGCATGATGTCCGGCAATCAACCCTTCTCGAAAGAGGCTGAGGACATTCTGGTCCAGGTGATGGCGAATTTCAAACCGCGTATCGAAACGCTGTACATCTTCACTGACGAGGAACTGGCGCGTCTGACAATGCCTGTCCTGCTGATTGGCGGCACAAAAGACGTTTTCTTCAATATGGACCGGCTCGCGGAGCGGTTATCTACGCTGCTGCCCGCGCTGACGATGCAGATCATTCCCGGCGCGGGTCACGCGCTGCTGGATACCACCGGGCACGTTATGGCGTTTCTGGAAGCGACCGAAACCACCGGGCCGGTGTTGGCCTGAATACAAAAGCCGCGAGTGTGTTTCCCCTCGCGGCTTTTCGCGGTATTCGCTGGCTCCTAAGGCCCTGCTAAATCCTTGCACCAGGAAAAATTAAACATGGGGGCCTCCTCTCTCCAGCCGAACAATACTTCCAGTGTATAGCGCGTTGATGGCCGAGTCAATAGGTTAGCCGGACAAAATCCACCGGGGGCGGCGCGGCGCGATCCACTGCGAACACTTCGGCAAACCCAATCGTCCGCCAGAATTCATATTCCGGCGCTTCATGACGCAGATGGGCCAGATAGAGCGTGAGCACCGTCGCGTGAGTCACCACCGCCAGCGACTCGTCCGCCGGGTGCTGCGCCAGGATGCCGTCCATCGCCGCCACGAACCGCGCCCGCGCCGCGTCCGCCGACTCCCATTCCGGGACCGGCGGGCGATCCGGCTGGGTGAAAAACGCCTGCTGCGCCGCCTGGAACGCCTCGGTCCCAAGCCACGTATCGCGGCGGGCTTCGTCCAGGTCTGCGATAGCCTGGGTGGGGATGCCGAGTATGGCGAAGGCGGCTTGTCCGACCGTCTTCGTTTTATACTGGCTGCTGGTGTAAACCTGCGTAACGCTGCCCCAGAACGGCGCTTCGAGCAGCATGTCTCTTTGCAAGCGGCCCCCGTCGGATAGGTCCCATTCCGACGCGGGCACAGCCGGATCGGGCCGCGTCACCGGGTGGCGGATCAGGTACAGGTGGCTCATGACTCGCCCTGGTCGCGTTCGCCCTGAACGGTGTATTGACCCTCGATCACGTCCGCTTCCTGGGAAGACCGGCCCCGCATACGCGCGCGGTGTTCGGCTACTATATCCGGTGGGGCGCTGCGAATGAACAGTTGCAGCCCTAACAGCAGCGCGCCGATATCGTCCAGCACCCCGAACGGCAGAAAAACGTCCGGGATCAGGTCCACCGGCGACAGGATATAGGCCACCATCAGCGCCGGGATAAACTTGAGCGTGGCGGATACGCGGCCATCAATGATCAGCCGCCAGGTGAGTGACAACTGCTGCCACAACTTGATCAGCAGGTCAGGATCGCGCGACAGGCGTTTTTTCTGTTTGGTCATTGTAGTTGCTCCCCTATGTTGTGCTGAGAGAACGTGCAATCAGGCGGTTAGGTACAGTTCGCCTCACCCCTAAATCCCCTCCCCATGTTATGGAGAGGGGACTTGATCTCGCACCAACTCCCCCTCTCTACGAAGTGGAGAGGGGGTCGGGGGATGAGGCTTTGCTCACCGGTTCTACCTCTATATACGCCGCGTGAGAGTCCCGGTTGCGGCGCAGCAAGCGCGGCGGACGCAGCAGCAGCACGCCCAATATGACCACCCCGGCGATCCCCGCGATCCCGGCCAGGAACGGCCAATCGGCGTTATGGGCGTAGAGCGCGCCCGCCGTATTGGTCCCGATCACGGTGCCCAGTCCGGCCAGCGTATCGACCAGGGCGTAGGCCATGCCGCGCCGCGATTCGTCCACCCGCGCCGCGATCACGGCGGTAGCAAGTGGCCGGGTGGTGTAGTACGCGCCCAGCAAAAACACCGCCACGACCACGACCAACGGCGCGCCGGTCAGCAGCAGCAAGATAAACGCGGCCAGCACCAGTAACAAACTGGCGAAAAATCCGCGCCACGCCGCCAGCCGTCCCAACAGGATGCTGAAAACCGCCGTACCGAGCGCGTTGATCGAGCCAAACGCGCCGATGCTGGTCCGCGAATAGTCGTACACTTCCTCTAAATACTGCGACGAGAGCGCCTGCCCGACCAGGACCGCCACAAACCCCAGTGTGATCAGGCCAAACGCCAGACTGACATGCCACTGGCGCAGCAGTGCGCCGTAAGCATCACCACGCGGCGGGCGTTCGGGATCGGGATAAGGCGTGGTGCGTCGGATCACAGTCAGGCTCAGTCCAAACCAGACCACGCTGAGCAGGAACACGGTTCGCAGGCTGGCATGATCGCCGATCCAGCCGCCGATGCTGGGCGTGACCACGATGCCGAGCGAATACGCCGCCCACAGCAGCGTCAGCGATGCCTGGACCGGCAGGTCGGGCTGGCGGGTGGGATCGTGGCGCGCGGCCTGGGTCAGATAGAGGTTGGTGATCGGGATGGCGATGGCCGACGTGCCGTACACCAGGAATCCCGGCGCGGCCCACCGCCAATCGGGAGCCAGCGCGATGATCACAACCCCGGCCAGTCCCAGGTACCAACCGGGCAGCATCACGCGGCGCGCGCCCCACCGGTCGGCCAGAATCCCGGCGGGCAGAATAAACAGCAAGCGCCCGACTCCCCACATCCCGATCACAAAGCCGGTTTGTTCAGGAGTCGCGCCCAACGATTTCACATAGAGCGGCTGGATAAACATCCACAGTCCCTCGCCGATGCCCCACAGGGCATACGAGATCATGATCAGGCGGGTATCATGCCCCACCGCGCGCCAGAGGTGTAACAATGTGTGCGTCCTTGTCTGGTAAAGGCATTATCGCGTGCGTCCGTAGAGGCAATTCATGAATTACCCCTACAAAAACGTTAATCCAACCGGGCGGAGAGAAATTCCCACACCCAATCATAGATCGCTGCGCGCTCACTATCCTGGGTCAAAACGTGACCGCTGCGTTCGAGTGTGCGCTGGACCAGATCGGCGCTGGTTACGCGCGCCGCGATCCGTGCCAGATTGCCATACGGCACGGTTTGATCGACTTTGGAATAGACCAGCAGCAGCGGCACCGTGATCGCGGGCAGGTGTTCGTCCACCACGCGCATGAGCGCCTGAAGCTGCGCGGCGGCGGCAACCGGCGTGATGCCATACGCCACGCGCCCGTAATCGTCGCGGCCCAACTCGCGCTGGATGGCGCGCACCCGGTCGTCCAGGTCGCCCGGTTTGCCTTTCCGGTAGCGCCGCGCATACTTGATCAGCGGTGTGAAACGCATCAGCGGCACGTCCAGGTACACCGGGGCCGCCAGCGCTACCGCGCCATCAACCTGACCGGTCGCCGCCGCCAGTAAACAGAGCGATCCGCCCATCGACAGCCCAACCGCGAACACCTTGCGGCAGCGCGTCCGCAGCAGCGCCACCCCGTCGAGCACATCTTCGTACCAGTCCAGCCAGCGCTGGCGGCCCATCTGCGCGGGATCGGTGCCGTGCCCGGCCAGACGCGGCCCGTAGACCGTCAGGCCGCGCGCGTGCAGGTGTTCGCCCAACCAGCGCATTTCTTCCGGCGAGGCGGTGAAACCGTGTACGCACAGCACCCCGATCTCGCCGTGATTCGCGTCGTTATTTTTGCCACCGTCCAGCAAAAACGGTTCCGCGCCGCGCGCGATGTGATACGTTTGGAGATTCGTTTTGAAGCCCATCAAGCCCTTTTTCTACACCATGTCGCCCATACCACCACCACCGTTTTTCGTTCGGACTCGGCCATGTTTCGCCCCTCCATTACGCCCAAATCACGCTGTCATCTGCAAGTCTACCATGCCGCGCCGGGTTGCGTCCAAATCGTCCAAA